>JABUSV010000085.1 GCA_021442555.1 Pseudobutyrivibrio sp.
ATAACCCAGAAGAAGATAATATCGTATCCGGTAACAAGTACGTTGGTAGGATAAAAATAATCCAAATCCTCTGTATTTTCTGGCCAGCCAAGAGTAGAAAATGGCCATAATGCAGATGAGAACCATGTATCAAGTGTATCCTCGTCCTGCTTCATGTGTACGCATCCACACTTAGGACATACACTTGGAACCTCAGTAGCGCGGGCAACTACAGTCTCACCACACTCTTCACAGTAATATGCTGGTATTCTGTGGCCCCACCATAACTGTCTTGAAATACACCAGTCGCGGATTCCCTCCAACCAGTGCAGATATGTCTTGTCGTAGTTCTTTGGAACAAATTCCAAATCACCGTTCTTAACTGCCTCGATTGCAGGCTTTGCCAACTCTTCCATTGCGACAAACCACTGTGGCTTAACCATAGGCTCAACTGTAGTCTTACATCTGTCGTGAGTACCTACATTGTGGCTGTGATCTTCGATACGAACCAAAAGTCCCATCTCGTCCATTTTTTCAACGATAATCTTACGAGCCTCGTATCTCTCAAGACCTTCGAACTGACCACCGTTAGAGTTGATGGTAGCATCATCATTTAAAATATTGATAACAGGCAGGTCATGACGTTTACCTACCTCGTAATCGTTAGGGTCATGGGCAGGAGTAATCTTAACTACACCTGTACCAAACTCCATGTCTACATATTCATCTGCAATAACAGGAATCTCACGATTCATAAATGGAAGCATAACTGTCTTGCCAATGATATCCTGATATCTCTCATCCTTAGGGTTAACTGCAACAGCTGTATCACCAAGCATGGTCTCTGGACGTGTTGTAGCAAACTCTACGTATCTGCCTGGCTCACCTACTATCTCATACTTCATGTGCCAGAAGTGTCCAGCCTGCTCCTCATGCTCTACCTCTGCATCAGAAATAGATGTCTTACATACAGGACACCAGTTAATAATACGGCTACCCTTGTAGATGTAGCCCTCGTTATATAATTTTACAAAGACTTCCTCAACAGCCTTGGAACAGCCTTCATCCATGGTAAAACGCTCTCTGCTCCAGTCAGCAGAAGAACCCAGTTTCTTGAGCTGATTGATAATACGGGTGCCGTAATCTTTACGCCAATCCCAACACTTTTCCAAAAAGCCGTCACGGCCCAGGTCAGCCTTCTCGATGCCCTGGCTCTTGAGGTGTTCGATAACCTTAACCTCTGTAGCAATAGCTGCATGGTCTGTTCCAGGCTGCCACAGAGCAGAATAACCCTGCATACGCTTATAGCGGATGAGAATATCCTGCATTGTATTGTCAAGAGCATGTCCCATATGGAGCTGTCCTGTTATATTTGGAGGTGGCATAACTATAGTAAAAGGCTTCTTTGATCTGTCTGCCTCTGCCTTAAAATAGCCATTATCCTCCCATTTTTTATAGAGTCGATCCTCAATACCCTTAGGATCGTAAGTCTTTGCTAATTCTTTACTCATGGAAATCTCCTTATATAAAAATACACCTAATAAAATCTACTATCTTGTGCCTGATTCGTCAAGATATCAAGCCAAAATGTCTAAGGCCATTCATGATGCCGTCATTATGAAGGTCTGTTGTAACATATTCCGCTGCCTCTTTTGCTGCAATGGTTCCGTTGCCCATGGCAATTCCAACACCTGCAGCTGATAACATCTCCAGGTCATTGACAGAATCTCCGAAGGCATAAGTATCCTTCATGTCTATTCCAAGTGTCTTGCACACCAGCTTCATGCCTGTAGCCTTGGAATGTCCCGCTGGCACCATCTCGCACACAGCCTCGTTATGTGGCAAAAGTAAATAATCTGCCTTGAGCTTCTCAAAGCACTCTAATCTCACATCAGAAGGCACTTCAGTTGCACAGGCAAACTTGTTGAACTCCCAGTTGCCAGTATTCTCCGTCAGCGGCAGGAGATTCTCACCCATTTCACGTCTTAGCTTGTTACCATAAAAATCCTGCAAGGTAAAATCAGACTCATCCAGATACAGGTATCGTGGTCCCTCCAACACTGGTTTAAAGCCGTACTGCTGCACCAGCTTGATATCTCTTAGGCCCTCTTCTCTTGTAATCAGTCTCGAATATACCAGCTCATCGCCTATTTCCACATGACATCCGCAGGCTGCCACTATGCCATCCCAGCCTATCTCAAGAAGCTTGGGATTACAAATATACCCCTTAGCTCTTCCAGAACAGATAAACGCCTTATGGCCGTTAGCTCTAAGCTGTCTGATGGCCTCAACAGTACTCTCTGGAATCACGTTGTCAGAATCCCACAGTGTACCATCTATATCAAAAAACACTGCCTTTATATCCACATGTAATACCACGCGTTATTACGCGCCCTTTCAAATTTGTTTTTCTTATAAAAATATATGCGAGCCAGCTTTGGTTTGCTGCCAATCTCAACATAATCCTTAAGTAGAAGTCTTACCTTGGCAGGAAGCTTGTCCATCATCAAAAGCACCTTGGCCAAGTCCTTTGAGCTTTGCACAAATTCTCTTTTCTTTTGTAAAAAAGAACCTGATTTGATATCGGAAGCGTTGCGGCTAACCTTGTCTATGTCATCCTCAGTGCCGGCGCCCATGATGTTATCCCCGGTCTGACGGTATCTGACAAGTCTGTCCTCAAGACCCGTCACCTTACCAAAAATATCTGCCATCAAAAGCATCCAGACATCATGCATCGGAATGGCATCTATGTCAGGACAGCCAAGCGCAACTTCTTTTAGCGCATTGTTAAAAAGCATGGTGCACCCTGCTGCAGGATTGTCAATAAGTACCTGGGTAAACCTGGTATTGCGCACACTTCGTCCCAGACCACCAACAAAAGAAGCCTGTGTAACCTTAAGCTGTTCATCCACAACTGTCATGTCAGAAAACACAAGCGTTGGTACGTAAGAGTCCTGTTCAATGGCAATCATGGCCTCCATGGACTTTTCCACTTTATTGCCTTCCCATACATCATCCTGATCGCAGAACATGTAATAAGGTGCCTCAACCTGGCTCATCATCCACATAAAATTAGCCTTTGGAGATCCTGTGGGTGGTCCCCAAAGGATCTGGACTCGTTCAGGATACATTTTTGAATATTCTGCAATAATATCGCAGGTATTAT
Organism: Pseudobutyrivibrio sp.; assembly: GCA_021442555.1. Classification (GTDB taxonomy): domain Bacteria; phylum Bacillota; class Clostridia; order Lachnospirales; family Lachnospiraceae; genus Pseudobutyrivibrio. Next base: position 3,146 of record JABUSV010000085.1, read on the forward strand.
CCTTGGAACCATCGTCATGGACATACACTGTAAAGTCCTGACAGGTCTGGTTAAACAAGGAGTCAAAAAGCTCTGGCAAATATTTAGTTCCATTGTATGTTGCAAGTAAAACAGCAATCATCGATTAAACCCTAATTTTGTACCCGTCTTTTTCTTAAACTTGATATTGTCAACAAACAGGGAAAGATTGGCCAGAGAGCACAATGCCTTGCCCCATTTATCACTAGCTCTGAACTGATTCTTGTAGGTGACCATCTCATGAAGAGTAAACAAATCTTCCTGGGAAAAATACTCGCACTCCCCAAGATATTCCATAAACTCATAGCTGGATTCATCTGTTACTGTAGTATCTGCAGACAGATTAACGGCTGTATAGTGATGCTCATACAGCGGCTCATCGCAGTACGAAAATTTCTCGCCCTTAGCAAGCATCAAAAGCCACAGAAAATAATCATCAGCTCCGTTACAGCTCATAATATGTGTCTTCCAAAACTCAGGTATGGCCGCTGGTCTTATGATGCACTGACCAGGAGATATTATCTGAGTTCCTATTCTGATATATGTAGTTAAATCACCTACGAGGCTCTTGTGATATGCATTGCGATACCATAACAGATGGCTGCCATCTGACTGCTGCAGCTTGGCGTTTGCTACCACAACTGATGGCATACTATTGACTAAAGCATGCTCTAACATGGTAGCTAAGGCATCATGTTCCAAGGTGTCATCCTGATCTAAAAACATAACATAGTCTGTATCAGATGCAATCTCACCCAGCCCCTTTACACGGCTAAAATGTATGCCGCTGTTTTTTTCATTGGTAATGACTCTGATAAAATCATTATCATCTCCTTTTCCAACTTCAAGCCTCTTTTCAGGGCTGTCGTTAACCATAATCACATTTAGACAGTGACCTGCTCTTTTTAATGTCTCATCCTGGCTGAGTATACAGTCAACATAAGCATCCATATATTTATCTCCATTATAATATGGAGTGATAACAGTAATTTTCATAGTAATCCCCTTGATTACAACCCATTTAACAGCTTTTTGTATATTTTTTACCCAAAAACTTGGCAGCTAAGAACCAAAGTATCTTTTTGGGCCAGTTGACAGGTTCCAGGTCTTTGACTGGGATTTCCACAAGGGTGGTTCCCTCAGCCCTAAGCTTCATAGCCCAGGCTGTAAAAAGTATTTCGCTGACTCTGCCAAAAAGTCGCTGGTTAAATGCATCCAGCTGGCTGACATCAACACTCTGCTCCAGCTTTTCCAATACATCAAATAAAAAGCTGCAGTACTCGTCAAACTTATCCCTTGGCATGACAAACATGTTGAACATGTAACCCCAGGTACTCTTATATGCCTTGTCTACATAAGGCAAAACCCCCGGATAATTCATAGCTATTATGTCACGAGTCCTATCAAGATGACTGGCATCAAAGGTATGACTGTAATGACTGTACAAAGACTCTATGTAATATCTTCTCTTTGCAGGCACATAGACATTTGATGACTGCTCTGTTCTGCTATAGTCCATCTTGCGATGGAGAAGATTCAAATCAAAGAATCTGCGATAGTGCATCAGACCAATCATGGTGTCGGATGTATTTTTCCAAGCCCAGTAGACAGCAGTAAGCTCACAGTAATATGGATTCTTGTGGGAAATATTATCTCCGCTGTCATCTCTTAGGATTGCAATATTATTAAGCTTTATGTTCTGTTTTCCTGTTGCTCCCACAAATATTGGGGTCAGCACCTCATCCTGTGGCAGCTGCACCTGTTTGTGGGTGGCAATATATATTTTAGTCATAACACTATCCTTAATTTGCTTCGCAAATTATCTCCTCTTTT
>JABUSV010000105.1 GCA_021442555.1 Pseudobutyrivibrio sp.
AAACAGGTTAATTTAAAAAATCTCGGCGTTAACATTCCTCTCGCAGTACTTAGTACAGCTTCGTGAATGCTGCCTTGATATTTTTCAAATTTCCTCCGTTTTTATTACATAATGTAATTTACATAGGAGAAAGATTAATTATGTCTAGAAAGAAAATTGTAGCCGGAAACTGGAAGATGAACATGACTCCTTCGCAGGCTGTTGCACTTTGTGCAGAGCTCAAGGATCTTGTAGCTAGCGATACAGTAGATGTTGTTTACTGTGTACCAGCTATTGATATTGTTCCTGTAGTAGAGGCTGTAAAGGGTACTAACGTAGAAGTTGGTGCAGAGAATATGTACTTCGAGGAGAAGGGTGCTTACACAGGTGAGATTTCTGCAGAGATGCTCAAGGATGCTGGTGTTAAGTATGTTATTATCGGTCACTCAGAGAGACGTGACTACTTCAAGGAAGATGACGCTCTTCTTAACAAGAAGGTAAAGAAGGCTATTGAAGCAGGCCTTACACCTATCCTTTGCTGTGGTGAGTCACTTGAGCAGAGAGAAATGGGTGTTACAATGGATTGGATCAGACTTCAGATTAAGTCAGACCTTGATGGCGTAGCAGCAGCAGATGTTGCTAACCTTGTTATCGCTTACGAGCCAATCTGGGCTATTGGTACAGGAAAGACAGCTACATCTGACCAGGCTGAAGAAGTATGCAAGGGCATCAGAGACTGCATCGCTGAGATGTATGATGAGCCAACAGCAGATGCTGTTCGTATTCAGTATGGCGGATCAGTAAATGCCGGTAATGCTGCAGAGCTTTTTGCTAAGCCTGATATTGACGGTGGTCTCGTTGGTGGAGCATCTCTTAAGGCTGATTTTGGTAAAATTGTCAATTACTAAGAAAAAAAACTCCTAAAGTTTTACATGCGCACCCCTTTGTGGGTGCGCTTTTTACATTTAAATAACAATATTTCTGTGCTATACTATTGAAGGTTATTAAGCGCTTTTTTAATCTGAGCGTTTTATAAATATATAATCATGCTATTTCTGGCAACAAATAATAATTATCAGAGTGAGGTAGGAAATGAGTAAGAAACCAGTTGTATTAATGGTTCTGGACGGATATGGTCTTAATTCCAATCCAGAAGGCAATGCTATTGCAATGGCTAAGACACCTGTTATGGATGGCCTTATGGCTAATTGTCCTTTTGTAGAGGGTAATGCTTCAGGACTTTTTGTAGGTCTTCCAGATGGTCAGATGGGTAATTCAGAGGTTGGTCACATGAATATCGGTGCTGGCCGTGTTATTTACCAGGATTTAACCAGAATCACCAAGGCTATTGATGATGGCGATTTCTTCGACAATCAGGTATTGGTAGAAGCTATTGCTAACTGTAAGAAGACAGGTGGAGATCTTCACTTATGGGGCCTCCTTTCAGATGGTGGTGTGCATAGTCACATTACACATGTATATGGACTTCTTGAGATGTGCAAGAAGCTTGATTTTGACAGAGTATATGTTCATGCATTCTTAGATGGCCGTGATACACCTCCAGCATCAGGCAAGGATTATGTTGCTGCTCTTGAAGCTAAGATGGCTGAGATTGGTGTTGGTAAGGTGGCATCTTTGTCAGGCCGCTATTATGCCATGGACAGAGATAACAACTGGGACAGAGTAAAGCTTGCTTATGATTCTTTGGTAGCAGGCGAGGGCGTTAAGGCTACATCTGCTGTAGATGCTATGCAGGCTTCATATGATGATGGTAAGACAGATGAATTTGTTCTTCCTACAGTAATTACAGACGAAGCAGGAAATCCACTTTCACTTGTTAAGAATGGTGATTCAGTTATTTTCTATAACTTCAGACCAGACAGAGCTCGTGAGATTACAAGAGCCTTCTGTGATGATGATTTCAAGGGCTTTGACAGAGGCAGAATAGATACATATTACGCATGCTTTAAGGATTATGATGAGTCAATCCCTAACAAGCATATTGCATTTGAGAAGGAATCTATCACCAACACATTTGGTGAATATCTTGCTAAGTGTGGAAAGAAGCAGCTTCGTCTTGCTGAGACAGAGAAGTATGCTCATGTAACATTCTTCTTCAATGGTGGTCTCGAGGATCCTAACGTTGATGAGGCACGTATTCTTGTTAACTCACCTAAGGTTGCTACCTATGATTTACAGCCTGAGATGTCAGCTCCAGAGGTTGGTGTTGACCTTGTAGAGGCTATTACAGGTGGCGAATATGATGTTATTATTATCAACTTTGCTAACCCTGATATGGTAGGACATACAGGTGTAATTCCAGCTGCAGTTGCTGCTGTTGAGCGTATTGACTCCCTAGTAGGTGATGCAGTTGAAGCAGTTAAGAAGGTTGACGGAGCTTTATTTATCTGTGCTGACCACGGTAACGCAGAGAAGATGCTTGATTATGAGACAGGTAACCCTCATACAGCTCACACTACCAATCCAGTACCATTCATCCTGGTTAACTATGATGATGCATATACATTAAGAGAAGGCGGTGCGCTCTGCGATATCGCACCTACACTCTTAGAGATTATGGGATTAGAGCAGCCAAAAGAGATGACAGGTAAGTCATTATTAATCAAGAAATAATAAGGAGTCCGTTATGAAGCCAATTAAAGAAGGAAAAGTTCGCGAAGTTTATGACAATGGTGATTCAATCATCATGGTAGCTACAGATCGTATATCAGCATTTGATGTTATCTTAAAGAACAAGATAGTTAATAAGGGTGCTGTATTGACACAGATGTCTAAGTTTTGGTTTGATTTTACAAGCGATATCATGCCAAACCACATGCTTTCATGTGATGTTAAGGATATGCCAGAGTATTTCCAGAATGAGGAATACAAGGGTAAGTCTATGAAGGTTAAGAAGCTTACAATGCTTCCTGTTGAGTGTATTGTTAGAGGATACATCACAGGTTCAGGCTGGGCTAGCTACAAGGAAACAGGTCTTGTATGCGGTATTAAGCTTCCAGAGGGTCTTAAGGAATCAGACAAGCTTCCTGAGCCAATCTATACACCTTCTACTAAGGCTGAAATAGGAGATCACGATGAGAACATCTCATTTGAGCGTTCAATCGAAGTTCTTGAGAAGGAATTCCCAGGAAAGGGCGAGGAATATGCCAAGGCTCTTCGTGATAACACAATAGCTCTTTATAAGAAGTGCGCAGACTATGCGCTTACAAGAGGAATCATCATTGCTGATACAAAGTTTGAGTTTGGTCTTGATGAGGATGGCAACGTAGTACTTGCTGATGAGATGCTTACACCAGACAGCTCACGTTTCTGGCCACTTGAGGGCTATGAAGCAGGTCATGGTCAGCCATCATTTGACAAGCAGTTCGTTCGTGACTGGCTTAAGGCTAATCCAGATAGCGATTACCTCCTTCCACAGGATGTTATTGATAAGACAATCGCTAAGTACCTTGAGGCTTACAAGCTTTTAACAGGCAAAGATTTAGAGATTCAGTAATAAGGAGATAAAGATGGCAACAGATTCGTATACAAGCCCACTTTCTGAGCGTTATGCCAGCAAAGAAATGCAGTATATTTTTTCACAGGATAAGAAGTTCTCCACATGGAGAAGATTGTGGATAGCACTTGCTGAGACAGAGATGGAATTAGGTCTTGCTCAGGAAGGCAAGCCAGTTATCACACAGGACATGATAGAAGAGATGAAATCTCATATTGAGGATATCAACTATGATGTAGCAAAGGAACGCGAAAAGCTGGTTAGACATGATGTTATGAGTCATGTATATGCTTACGGTCAGCAGTGTCCAAAGGCTGCTGGTATTATTCACCTGGGTGCTACAAGTTGTTACGTTGGAGACAACACAGATATCATCATTATGAGAGATGCGCTGTTACTTATCCGTAAAAAGCTGGTTAATGTTATTGCAGAGCTTGCAGCATTTGCAGATAAAAACAAGTATCTTCCAACCCTTGCTTTTACACATTTTCAGCCAGCTCAGCCTACTACAGTAGGTAAGCGAGCTACACTCTGGCTCAACGAGTTTGTTATGGATCTTGAGGATCTTGATTTTGTGCTTTCTACTCTTAAGCTCTTAGGATCAAAGGGTACTACAGGTACACAGGCATCATTCCTTGAGTTATTTAACGGAGATCATGAGACAATCGACAAGATTGATCCAACTATTGCCAAGAAGATGGGATTTGAACAGTGCTATCCGGTATCTGGTCAGACATATTCTCGTAAGGTAGATACCAGGGTATGTAATGTACTTGCTGGTATTGCTGCTTCAGCTCACAAGATGAGCAATGATATTAGACTGTTACAGCACCTTAAGGAAGTAGAAGAACCATTCGAAAAGAATCAGATAGGTTCTTCTGCCATGGCATACAAGCGCAACCCAATGAGATCTGAGCGTATTGCTTCACTTTCGCGTTATGTTATGATAGATGCCCTTAACCCAGCTATTACTTCAGCTACTCAGTGGTTTGAGAGAACTCTTGATGATTCAGCAAACAAGAGACTCTCTGTTGCAGAAGGATTCTTGGCTTGTGATGGCGTACTTGACCTTTGTCTCAATGTAGTAGATGGTCTTGTGGTATATCCTAAGGTTATTAACAAGAGACTCATGTCTGAACTTCCATTTATGGCTACAGAGAACATCATGATGGACGCTGTTAAGCTTGGTGGTAACAGACAGGAGCTTCATGAAGAGATTAGAACTCTTTCTATGGAAGCAGGCAAGAATGTCAAGGTAGAGGGTAAGGAAAACAATCTTCTCGAGCTTATAGCAGCTGATGATGCATTTCCAATGGGACTTGAGGAATTAGAAGCATGTATGCAGCCAGAGAAGTATGTTGGTCGCTCACCACGTCAGGTTGAGGTATACCTTCGTGATGTAATCAAGCCTATTCTTGATTCCAACAAGGACTTACTTGGAGTAAAGGCTGAGATTAACGTATAA
>JABUSV010000232.1 GCA_021442555.1 Pseudobutyrivibrio sp.
ACAAGCGCTGCCGCGAAGTCTCGTCTATAATTTGCTGCGCAAATTATCTCCTCTTTTTATCTGTCATAAATTGTAAGCTATGTGCTTTGCATTGTCAACCCGTCTTTATGCATCAGTTTACATTTATTTATATTATTACATAATTATTACATAGCCAAAGACGATTCATAATGTTACAATAGTTTCTATGGATTTAGAATTAATAAAAGAAGCTGTTCTTACAGTATTGAAAAAGGTGGAAAAAGTAGACGTCAAAAGTCTTCCACCAGAGGAACGAAAAGCCTATCGCAAGCACAGACACGAAGTAAGACGAGTAATTATTATAGGTAACTATATTATAGTAGCTCTGATTACCATAATAGCCATAACAGTGATTATATGTTCTGTTAATTCTGGTAAAAAGGGGGATTCACCAGAAAAGGCGGCTAATGCCAAGCCAACTCCAACAGTCATAACCACTCCAACTGCAACACCTGAACCAACTCCTACCGCAGCACCTTATGCGGCCAAGTCAACAGATACTACCAAATCATTATCCTCAGAGATTGACAGTCAGTATGCAATAATGATCAATCCTGCTACGGGTAAGATAATAGCAGAAAAAAATGCCTATGAGAAAATGTATCCTGCTTCCATGATCAAGGTACTTACCATTCTTACAGCAGCAAATAACCTGACACCAGAGGATTTGGATAAGCCTGCCACCATATCTCAGGAGGCCACAGACTGGTCCTTCAGCAATGGTTGCAGTACTGCAGGATTTACCACAGGAGAAAGCATTACCGTTAGGGATTTATTCTACGGCACCATACTTCCATCAGGAGGAGATGCCGCAGCAGAACTTGCCATATATGTAGCAGGCAGTACAGATGCTTTTGTAGAGCTAATGAATAAAGAGGTAGAAAAGCTGGGGCTTGATGAGACAACTCATATTACCAATATGATTGGTATTCATGATGAAAACCACTACTCTACAGCCTACGATATGGCTATTATCATGCAAGCTGCATTAGATAATGATATTTGCAAGCCAGTTCTTACTGCTCATACCTATAACACCACATTCTCTGAAATTAATCCTGAGGGATTGTTGATGAGCAACTGGTTTTTACGTAGAATAGAAGACAGAGATTTTGGTGGTACCATCGAAGGTGGCAAAACAGGCTATACCGACGAAGCAAGATTCTGTGCTGTAAGCAGTGAGGTAACCGATGGTGGCAAGAATTATATCGTAGTCACTGCAAAGGGTTCAAGCAACTGGACTGTTATAGAAGACCACGCAGCCCTTTATAACATGTTCAGAGAAAAAACAGAAAACAAACTTGAAGAGTCTGATACAGAGTAAAACACTTATAACAATAATAAGCTGACCAACTAACTGGTATATTAGATACCAATCAGTTGGTCAGCTTCTTTCTTATTATTTCTATTTATAATCTCTTAGTCAAAGGAATCAGACAGCCGCCAACAGCATTACCCAAAGTCATAATAAGAAGATACTCTGCTGCTGTAACACTCCATGCATTGCCAAGGCTGAAATAAAACATATTTGCTATACAGTGTTCAAAGCCACACAGGATAAAAACACTGACACAAAGAAACAGAATAATGGGATTGCCTGTTTGCTTATAGCCATCTACAGCCACAAACATCAACACCCCGCAAAATATAGCAAGAACAAAAGCAGAAGCTAAGCTTTGCTGACATTTGGCTTCACTCATGGAAGCTGCAATCTGACTTATGCCAGATATTCTGGTAGCAAGAATAGCCCTGGCACCAACAAAAGTGCCAACCAGATTACCCAGCCAGGTAATAAGAAGCGTAATCAAATATTTAGGCTTCTCATTTACAAGATATCCTACCTTGCCTGTGAATAAATAAAATCCATTGAGTACTATTATGTATAGCCCTATGGTAAACATTAACGAACCTATTATCTTGTTGTCCAAGGACAGATATATGGTTCCACCAAAAGATATGGCAATACCTGACATAATTGCCAGTACAAATTTTTTTATATTCTCTCTCATTATTCTAGGCCTAATTCCTTTCTAACGGTCTCAAAGCATGCCCTAGCCTTTTCATTGTTGGTTTTAATATTACACAGCTTGTTTAGATAGCCCTGCTCCATTGCAAGCTCTTTGCTTTTCTCATAGACCAGCTCCCAATACAAGGATGCATATCCTACCACGTTATCAATAGCAGTCTTTTTAAGAGAACTTAAAACACAGTGGTGCTCCATAAACGAATCCATAACCTCATCAGTTACCTCACTGTTGTAAAACTCCTCTATAGGAACATTGTGTATCTCATTAAGTGGTGTCTCAGTATTGACCCTGAAAATATCAACCTTATCAGCATCCCTAAGAATATTGCAAAACATAACAGTTTTTTCATCAAGTCCCTCAGATATCCTGTAGGTGTTGTGTTCCCAAATAGCTGCACGAATTATATTATCATATTTAGTTTCCTCAATAAACTCTCTTATAATACCTTTTTCAGGAAAACCTTCTTCCGTGCATATTAGATCATGTGGCATGGAACTGGTTCCCCATAAAATCTCACAGCTTAACATGGCGTGATTTACAGATAGAGAATCGTAAAAGGTGTCAAATCTTCTTACCTGCTCAAACCTGGATATATCATGAAGCATGCCCGTCATCCAGGCTACAAGCACTTCCTCTTCACTTAGCCCTATAGACCGGGCTATTTGCTGACAAAAATCAGCCACACGGTATGTATGTGCAGCCTTAAGAGCAATCTTAGGCTGGCTCATGTCATAGTGTCTTGTGTATTCTGCAAAGCGTACCTTGGTGTTATGTTTGATTTCATTTATTCTTTCGTTAGTCATTTACTGCTGTCCTGTCATTTTTATTTCGCTATCTAATAGCATTTTGATAAATATCATGTCTTTGTCCGGGGTAGTCAGATCATGGCTTATCAAAGACATGTTGGTGTTATATATCTCCTCTAATGTCGCCCAATGCAAATGAAAGCCTCTCTCCTTTTCGCTATCTGTCATCTTAAGCGGCACTGTCACATCCTTCACCTGGGCAAAATAAAAAAGATTGTGTCGAACAAACTTCTTATCAGGCTCAAAAATATCCTGACGGAGTTCTGTTATCTCCCCAATCTCTCTTATTGATTCCTCTATTATTATCAGTCCAGTCTCTTCAGCAACTTCCCTTATCAGAGCCTGTATATAACTCTCATTTGCCTCAACGCCTCCTCCTGGAATCTTATATATTCCAGCGGCATCTCTTTGCATAGCTATCTTGTCTCCTCTAAAAATAATACCTCTTGTGGATACCTTTTCCAGAAGACCGGTACACTCCTCATAATTGCCTGCATCAAGTGTCAGAAGTTGTTTCATCATAATCTCATAATCCCTTTGTACAACGTTATACCTAATGAAATAACGTTATTATCATAAACAATGAATATGAGATTATCATACATGTGTATGTATCTATAATCAACCTCTATTTGCCATTAAATACGCTATTTAAGCAACTTACAATTACTAGCTAAATACAAGCTTTATAGCACATTTAATTAGTAACACACCAACTGGTATTAGAATAATTGTACAGCAAAATGTTATACCAAACATTCCAAGTATTAAAGCTGCTGGCAATTTAAGGAAAATCAAAATAAATGCTTTTAAAAAGAATGAAAATAAATCAAAAGCAAATCCAAAACAAAAAATTACTGTACAGAATAATAAAAAAGTAATCATGTATTAACCTCACCTATCTGATTTCTGTTTATATATGTATGATAGGTTTTTATTTGAGATTAATATATGTATGATATGGCAAAATAAAACCTTCTATTACTGACATCTGCCCCAAGAACTGATATCTTTGGGATTCATTCGAATCCCTTCATTCTAATTTGCATATGCTGGATATACCGCTTTCGCCAGCCTGATAAGCATATCTGCTATTGTTTTTCTAACAGCATGTGATTTGTCTTTTTTCTTGCAAAATCTGTCTATATAGCTCATGTCGCAGTTTTCTATATGCTCCCTGCGGATATAATCCTCGTACTCCAAGTCTCTTGTAGTAATATCGTGATAATTGTAAATCGAATACATTGAGTCGTACATAATTCCCTCCTGTCTTAACATAGTAACCACCGCATAAAATGCATCTGTTACTGATGTCATTCATCATCTTCAAGTAAATTACGCCACAGCTTGGGATATAAATATAGAAATAGATATAAAAAGAGCCGTGGCAAATACCACGGCTTAGAAATCTAAAAAGAAAACTAGAGTAAAACTCCTGCCGAGGTATTACAGTCCTGCTGCTTTCGCACCGGATTAATTCTGTTGGGTAAATAATTAATTGTCATTCTGTTCTACCTCCTTTCTTGAATTATGTGTATTAATTAACGATGTTTGTAAATATATCACTTTAGACAAAAATATGCAAGCATAATTGTTAATCATTTTTATCAGGTGTTATAATACATTCAAATAGAATTTTTTGGAGGTAAAAAATGGTTAAACACATTATTCTTTGGAATCTTAAAGACGAGTATTCTGATGCAGAAAAATGGAAAATAAAAATAGGAATCAAAGAAGGTTTAGAAAGTCTCAAAGGACAAATTCCAGGGCTTATTGATATTCATGTTATTATTGATGGACTGGACTCTTGTACTGCCGACCTTATGTTGGATTCCACATTTGAGAATGAAGGAGCTCTGAAAGGATACTCTATACATCCTGATCATGTAGCTGTAGCCAACAGTAAAGTTCGCCCATACACTAAGACTCGTGCTTGCATGGACTATGAAGTGTAAAAAAAGACCTAGGACATTGTCCTAGGTCTTTTTAGTGAGGATGAGGAGGCTCGAACTCCCGACAACTTGATTAAAAGTCAAGTGCTCTACCA
>JABUSV010000195.1 GCA_021442555.1 Pseudobutyrivibrio sp.
GGATATGCCCACACTGGCAAGTGTCCATTTAACACAGTACTTATTCACGGTCTTGTACGTGATTCCCAGGGTCGCAAGATGTCAAAGTCTCTTGGCAACGGCATTGACCCACTCGAGATTATTGAAAACTACGGTGCAGATGCACTCAGACTTACACTTATCACAGGTAACGCACCAGGTAATGACATGCGTTTCTACAACGAGCGTGTTGAAAACAGTCGTAATTTTGCGAACAAGGTATGGAACGCTTCTCGTTTTATCATGATGAACCTGGAGGGCAATGATATTACAAAGCCTTCTGCTGATGAGCTTAGCGTAGAAGATAAGTGGATTGTTTCCAAGGTAAACACTCTTGCCAAGGATGTAACTGACAATATGGATAAGTTTGAACTGGGTATTGCAGTTCAAAAGGTATATGACTTTATATGGGATGAGTTCTGCGACTGGTACATCGAGATTATCAAGCCTCGCATGTACGCTACAGACGCGCCAACATCAAAGAATGCTGCTCTTTACACAGCAAAGTTTGCTTTAAGCAACGCCCTTAAGATGCTTCATCCATACATGCCATTTATTACAGAGGAAATCTACTGTACACTTTGCCCAGAGGAAGAGACAATCATGCTTGCTTCATGGCCACTATATGATGAGGCTAACAGCTTCCCAGCTGACGAGGCAAAGGTTGAGCGTGCCAAGGATGTGGTTCGCGGCATGAGACAGCTTAGAGTAGATATGGATGTTCCACCTTCAAAGAAGGCTGCTATTCATATCGTATCTGATAATGCTGAGGTAAGAGATGTTTTTGCCCAGATTGAATCTGTATATAAGACAATGGCTGGCGCTACAGAGGTATATGTTCAACCGGACAAGACAGGTATCTCAGAGGATGCAGTATCTGCAGTTATCGCTGATGCAACACTTTTTGTTCCACTTGAGGACCTGGTAGATTTTGAAAAGGAAAAGGAACGTCTTACCAGGGAAAAGGAGCGTCTTGAGAAGGAACTTGCTCGTTCAAAGGGTATGCTTTCAAATGAAAAGTTCATGTCCAAGGCACCAGAAGCAAAGGTTGCTGAAGAACGTGAAAAGATGGCCAAGTATGAGCAGATGATGGCTCAGGTAGTTGAGAGACTCAATTCAATGAAATAAAAGAGGTTTGGGAGTATGGATATTAAGAATATTTTATCAAAGTGCGATCACACATTATTAGGTGTTGATGCTACATGGGAACAGATTAGAGCAATCGTTGACGATGGAATGAAGTACGACTGTGCCAGCGTATGTATTCCTGCAAGCTTTGTAAAGCAGGCTGCTGACTACGTTAATGAGCAGGGCGGACATCTTCCAATCTGTACTGTAATCGGTTTTCCTAATGGTTATGCTACTACAGCATCAAAGTGCTTTATGGCAAGTGATGCTGTAGATAATGGCGCAACAGAAGTTGATATGGTTATTAATATTGGCTGGGCAAAGGAAGGCAGATGGGATGATATCTTAGATGAAATCAATCAGATTAAATCTGCCTGCAAGGGCAAGCTTCTCAAGGTTATTATTGAGTGCTGTCTTTTAACGGACGAAGAGAAAATCAAGATGTGCGAGGTAGTGTCAAAGTCAGATGCTGAGTTCATCAAGACTTCTACTGGTTTTTCTACTGGAGGAGCTACTTTTGATGATATCAGGCTTATGGCAGAACACATGATACCAGGTAAGCAGATTAAGGCTGCCGGCGGTATAGCTGACCTTGAAGATGCCCAAAAATTCCTTGATTTGGGAGCTCACAGACTGGGAACAAGCCGTGTAGTAAAGGCTGTTAAGGCGCTGGAAAAATAACCTTCAAAATATGTTCAAAGTGTCAGTTTTTTGGTGACATATGAATCAACTTCATGTAGAATATTACTAGTATTATGCTACGGATATAGTGCTTAGTGTTATCGGGAGTTTGTTTTGAAGTATGGCGGATAATAAGCTTGTAAAAATTAAAACATCCATAGATGGTTTGACTACCACTATGACTCTTGTTATGCCAGATCCAGGTTCGGATATTCCAAGATTATCCAGAGACCTGCTTGTGGGATGGCTTAAGGATAGTGACATTGTTTACGGGCTTGATATGGTTGCCATAGATAATCTTGCAGAACATCCGGCGTATGATCAGGCAGTTGAGGTTGCTCATGGTCTTATGCCAGAGGAGAGCATTCCGGGATATTACGAGTATCATTTTGATACTGTATTAGAGAAAAAACCAGTCATCCGGGAGGACGGCTCGGTGGATTATATGAACATCAAGGCGTTTGAGACTGTTAAGACTGGTGATGTTATAGCCACATACCATCCAGCAGTCAAAGGAACTGGCGGCATGAGCGTCAGAGGCGCCATTATAGAGCCACGACCTGCCAGAGATCTTCCACCTATCGGAGGAAGAGGCTTTGACCGTTCAGAAGACAACATTACATATACTTCTCTCATTGATGGAAAAATAGAGCTGGTAGGAAGCAGAATTATTATCTCACCTATTCATGAGGTGGATGGGGATGCTGACCTTGCCACCGGCAATATTGATTTCAATGGAGATGTAATAATACATGGTGGGGCCAAGGATCATGTCAGCATCAAAGCCACAGGCAATGTCACCATTCATGGAATAGTAGAGGGCTGTACCATCAAAGCGGGCAAGGAATTGTTCCTGTTGGCAGGAGTCAAAGGTGGCGATGCCACAGATATTACCTGTGGAGGCAATCTTACGGCGCAGTTTATAGAGTACGCGTCGGTTAAGGTGGGCGGCGATGCCTTGTGCGCATATCTTTTCAAATCTGATTTGCAATGCGATGGCAAGCTGGAGCTTTTCGGTGACAAATGTTCTATTATTGGTGGCCACGTGTCAGCGATTCAGGGTATGGATGTTGACAATATTGGTAACGATTTTGGAACAATCACAGATGTTGGTGTGGGAGTTACAGACGATCGCCTTAAAGCAATCGAAGCTCTGGATTTCAAGATCAAGACCATGCAGGATAACATCGCAAAGATTAAACAGGGTATTGAGGCTTTTGATAAGATGGGAGCTGAGAGAGGGTTTAATTTTAAGGATGATCCTCGTCGCATGCAGCTGCTTCGTATCAAAATCAGAGATGAGGCTGCAATCACTGGAGAGATAGCCAAGCTTGAAAAAATGAAGGAGATTATTTCCAAGGGAGATAAGTCTACTATCAGAGTATTTAAGTCAGTTTATCCGGGAACAGTTCTGGCAATAGATGACCACAAGGTCTCTATTCATGAGGAACAAAAATATATAGAGTTTATGAAGACCAAGGATGGCGTTCGAATGGAACGCTTAGAAGGTATAGTAAGGTAGTTTTATGATCGATTTTGAAGAAGAACTCAAAAAGTATGAACCTGCTATCGAGGTTGAACAGGCAGAATCAGCTATTAAGTCCAGAGACCTGACGGATCTGACGGACCTTTTATACAACCTGACAGCACAGAATAATATGCAGAATCAAAAGTAGGAATAGGCTATGATATGTTATTACTGCGGCACCGATGTTGGAAACAGGCATTACTGTTCCCGATGCGGTGCTGATATTTTATTATATAAACAGATTATTTATACCTCACATGTGTTCTACAATCAGGGACTGGACAAGGCCAAGGTCAATGATATCTCTGGTGCCATAGAGTCTTTGAAGAACAGTATTCAGTACAACAAGTACAATACCAGAGCGCGCAATCTTTTGGGATTGTGCTATTACAGGATAGGGGAGACGGTCAAAGCCCTCAATGAGTGGATTCTCAGTAAGAATCTTCAGGACGACAACCCTGATGCTGACAGATACCTGGCTGAGATAGAAAACGACCCTAATATTTTATCCAGGGCGAATACCAATTTTAAGAAATATAATCAGGCTTTGGAATATTGCAGACAGGGCAGCAGAGATCTGGCTACCATACAGCTTAAAAAAGTAATCAGTGCAGCTCCTAATCTTGTGAGGGCGCACCAGCTGCTGGCGTTATTGTATATTCAGGAAAATAAGTTCTCTGATGCAAGAAAGCTACTTGTAGCTGCCAACAAGCTTGACAATAATAACACTATCACAACCAGATATCTTAGAGAGGTGAAGGAAGGTCTTAAGGCCCAAAGCACTGGCAAGCGTAAGAAAAAGGATGACCTGGTAAGCTTTAGTGATGGCAACGATACAGTTATCATGTCTGAGAGCTCTTTTAGGAGTATGCTTGATGACAGCCGTAGCAGCTTTGTCAATGTAATACTTGGACTTGCTATTGGACTTCTTATATGCTTCTTTCTGGTAGTTCCAGAGGTAAAGGAATCGGCAGTATCTGATACCAGCTCTACTTTGATAGAGGTAAATGGAATATTAGATGAACAAAAGACTGTTAACAGAGAATTGGAGCAGGAAGTTGCAAAGCTTCAGGAGTCTTTAAACCAATATGAGAACAAACCAGATGTCAGCACTTCCTATGACAACCTTTTAGAGGCGCAGATGGCATATGCCACTGAGGATTATGCTACAGCAATAGATGCTTATGAGCTGGTTACAGTGGATATATTAGGTGAGCAAGGCAAGCTCTTTTACGAGGAATTAAAAGTCAATCTGGCACCTTACATCGCAGAGAAATACTATAATGAGGGTAACAATTTCTATTTGGAGGGCAACTACGAAAGTGCAATTGTTAACTTTAAAAATGTGGTGGAGGCCGATGAAAACTATAAAGACGGCGCAGCACTGTTTTTGTTGGGAGACTGCTATCGTATGACGGATGATGAGGAGGTCTCAATAGAGTATTTTAACAAAGTTGTGGAGCTCTTTCCAAACAACTCCTGGGGTAAGCAGGCGAAGACATATCTTGCAGCAGGGGGCGCTACTA
>JABUSV010000077.1 GCA_021442555.1 Pseudobutyrivibrio sp.
GTATTGATAATGGCCATAATGTATTTTGAGTATATGAAGCTCGAGCTTAGAACTTACAACCTTGCATACATGGTAGAAGCCAATTTTTGGGAAAACAATAAGATGATTATTGTAGGTTCATTGTTATATGCGATAACAGTAAATGCATTATTTTCATTGCTTTACTACATCAACGAGACTACGGAGGATTTTGTCAAAAAGTCAGTAAAAACATTGCTGATAACTGTTGTGCCTTTGTATGCACTTTCACTTTTTGACTACAATAGCTGCTGGGTTTTCAGGAGTAGTATTGGATGTTATTATCACGTGGTTGTTATGGATTTCAACTATTTACGTATTAGGTAAAGCCAGACAGAAATAAATGCTGCGTATGGAGTAAGCAGATTCTGCCAACTTAGATAATGATTAATGAGAGGACCAGGCATGGCAAAAGAACGTATTAAATCAGCGGATTTTGTAAGGGTGATAAGCTTCGCTTTTATTTTTATATTTCATTTTTACGAAGAACTGGAGGCGGTGACAGGTCGGCAGACATTACTAAGACATCAGGCTAATGGTAACCTGGCGGTAATGGGCAACGTGTTATTTTTTGCCCTAAGCGGAGCTATGCTTTATCTGGGATATGGTGGACTTACTGTAAAAAGCGGCAGAAAAGATATTGTCAGGTTTTACAAGAAGAGATGGCTGAGCCTGTTTCCATCATTTTTGATAGCATGGGGAGCACTATACCTGTTAAAGGCTGTCGCATCGCGTGACCTTTTTTACAATGGCAATCCTGCAAGTCTGCTACTTAGCTTGGTGGGACTGGATGGCTATATGAGCTACAGGATTACTGATTACTATATTATTGGTGAGTGGTTCTTAGGAGCAATGGTTCTGATATATCTGTTGTATCCTGTGATTAACTATTTCTTTAGCAAGTGGCCTGTAGCTACTGCTCTTGGAAACTTGTTACTTACTGGAGCGGTCTGGATTCCAGGCTTATGGAAGATTGATACTGGACGTAATCTTATAGTGTGCGCATTCTGTTTTGTTATGGGAATGCTTTTTATGAAATACCAAAAAATGATATGCAGGAAGGTGTATGTTAATGTGGCTGCTATTGCTGCGTTGGTATTGTTTACCGTACCAATGCCCAACTCACAGTATGGATATGAACTGTTGGCCTTTTGCATGATGATTATCCTCTTTTTCCTGGGAGAAAGAATAATGCAAAACAGAGTCTGCGACAGGATATTCACCTTTCTTGCTTCTTTTGCTTATGAGGTGTTTTTGGTACATCATATTGTAATTTATGCAATACAGGGGATTTTTGCGTCAAATAGTGGTATAATGTGCCATGTTCTATTTGTTGGAACAGGCCTGATATCCATATTAGGCGGATTTATATTACACAAGATTAGCAAGGGAATCGTTAATGGAATTAGTAAACTTTAATGTGCCACCAGTAGTTGGTACTGAAGAGAAATACATATCGCAGGCTATTGCAGCCCATAAGATTTGTGGAGATGGTCAGTTCACTAAAAAATGTAATGCATGGCTGGAAGATAACACTAATACCACCAAGGCATTGTTGACTACAAGTTGTACTCATGCAACAGAGATGGCTGCTATTTTGGCAGATATCAATCCAGGCGATGAGGTTATTATGCCAAGCTATACCTTTGTATCTACTGCAGATGCATTTGTTTTAAGAGGAGCAAAAGTAGTATTTGTTGATATTCGACCAGACACTATGAATATCGACGAAAAGCTGATAGAGGCAGCTATTACTCCAAAAACCAAAGCTATCGTACCAGTTCATTATGCGGGAGTTGCCTGCGAGATGGATACAATTATGAATATTGCAATGCGCCATAATCTTATTGTTATTGAGGATGCGGCACAAGGCGTAAAGAGTACTTACAAAGGACAGACTCTTGGGACTATCGGCGATTATGGCTGTTACAGCTTCCACGAGACTAAGAACTATTCCATGGGTGAGGGTGGCGCGCTTCTCATCAAGGATACAGCCAACGTGGAACGTGCGGAGATAGTTCGCGAAAAGGGTACAGACAGAAGCAAATTTATCAGAGGTCAGATAGACAAATATACGTGGGTGGATGCTGGCTCATCCTATCTTCCAAGCGAGCTCAATGCGGCTTATCTTTGGGCACAGCTGGAGCAGGCGGATGTAGTATTTAACGACAGAATGAATACCTGGAACATATATCATGAGGCCTTTGAGGAGCTGGAGCAGCAGGGTAAGATTGTAAGACCATATATACCTGAGGATTGTCAGCATAATGCACATATGTATTATATCAAGCTGAGGGATATCACAGAAAGAAGCGCCATGATTGCACATCTTAAGAGTCTCATGGTAGAATCTGTGTTTCACTATATACCTCTTCACTCTGCACCAGCAGGTAAAAAGTTTGGATGCTTTTTCGGAGAGGATAAATACACAACAAAAGAGAGCGAGCGTCTGTTAAGACTGCCGCTATATTATGGCATGACAGAAATTGACAGACAGCGAGTAATCGATGGAGTAAAAGGATTTTTTAGTTAATATATGAGTATTTTAAACGTAGAGCATCTGTCTCATGGTTTTGGAGACAGAGCTATATTTGATGATGTATCTTTTAGATTATTAAAGGGTGAACACATAGGACTTATCGGCGCCAATGGTGAAGGTAAGTCTACATTTATGAGCATAATTACTGACAAGCTCATGCCAGATGCTGGCAAGATTGAGTGGGCAAAAAATGTCCGCGTGGGTTACTTGGATCAGCATACAGTTCTGACACCAGGTCAGTCTATTTTTGATGTTCTTCGCGGTGCCTTTGATTTTCTCCTGGATCAGGAAAAACGAATGAATGAAATATGCGAAAAGATGACAGATGAGAACATCACAGATGATGAGATGAATCAGCTCTTAGAAGAAATGGGTACCATACAGGATATGCTGGATGCGCATGATTTTTATCTCATTGATTCCAAGGTTGAAGAGATTGCAAGAGCCTTCGAACTTAACGATCTGGGGTTGGATAGAGATGTGGCTGAGTTGTCTGGTGGACAGAGAACCAAAGTGCTTTTGGCCAAACTCTTATTGGAAAAGCCTGATATTCTATTATTAGATGAGCCTACCAATTATCTGGATGTTCAGCATATAGAGTGGTTAAAGAGATATCTTTTGGATTATGAGAATGCATTTATTCTTATTTCCCATGACATTCCGTTTTTGAATTCTGTTATTAATATTATATATCACATGGATAACCAGAAGCTGGAGAGATATGTAGGTGACTATGATCAGTACATGGAAGTCTATGAGATGAAAAAGTCACAGCTTGAGGCTGCCTATAACAGACAGCAGAAAGAAATTGCAGACCTCAAGGATTTTGTTGCCCGCAACAAGGCTAATGTGGCAACTCGAAATATGGCCATGTCCCGTCAAAAGAAGCTGGACAAAATGGACGTAATAGAGCTTGCGAAGGAAAAACCAAAGCCTGAGTTTTCTTTTAAAACGGCAAGAGCTTCTGGCAAGATTATATTTGAGACAACTGATCTTGTAATAGGATATGATGAGCCTCTGTCAAAGCCAATCAATATGCAGGTCATAAGAGGTGAACGTGTGGTATTCAGAGGAGCCAATGGTATAGGTAAAACAACACTGTTTAAGAGTATTCTTGGAGAAGTAAAACCATTATCTGGCAAAGTAGATAGAGGTGATATCCAATACATAGGATATTTCGAGCAGGAGGTGACACCATCCAACAATACCTGCATCGAAGAACTGTGGCAGGAGTTTCCTTCACTCAATCAGGCGGAAATTAGAGCTGCTCTTGCAAAGTGTGGTCTCACCACCAAGAATATTGAGAGTCAGGTACGAGTATTATCAGGTGGAGAACAGGCTAAGCTTAGAATGTGCAAGCTCATGAATAGAGAAAGTAACATTCTGTTTTTGGATGAGCCTACCAATCATCTGGATGTAGATGCAAAGGATGAGTTAAAGAGAGCGCTGGTGGAATACAAGGGCACTATTATTCTTATCTGCCATGAGCCTGAGTTCTATGAAGGCTTGTGCGATAAAGTTATAGATTGCAGTGAATGGTCGCTGAAAATATAGGGTATATATAGTTAATAAGGAGGACGATATGGTTTTAGCAGTAACATACGATAACGAAACAGGTGAGATCTGGCAACATTTTGGACATTCGGAGTATTTTAAGCTCTATGAGATTGAGGATGGACAGATTGTTGATTCGGCAGTGATTCAGCCTTTTGGCCAGGGACATGATAATGTAGTGTACACACTGCAGGAATACTCTGTATCCATGGTATTCTGTGGTGGAATCGGACAGGGTGCTGTTGATGGATTGAGACTTTCTGGTATTCAGGCAGTTGCAGGACTATCTGGTGATGCAGACGCCAAGGTAAAGGAATTCTTAGAAGGAAAGATTTCTATTCCAATCGATATAAATAGCAATTGTAATCATCATGAGCACGAAGGCAGCTGTTGTGATTCTGGCTCATGTGGGACAGGCTGCGGCGGTTGCTGCCATTAATTAATATGAAAAAAAACAGATTGATATATATAGCGACAGGAATTGTGGTTATTCTTGCCTTATTGGTTGGTATAGAAAAATCTATGTGTTATGAGGCCTTAGGTGATGCCCAAATAGCTATGGTAACAGATGATGCAGTCGCTGTGACAGAGACAAATAGATATATATTTTTTGATGGTCCATCTGAAAAGTCTGGGTTGGTGTTTTATCCTGGGGCGTTTGTAGATGCGGATGCATATGCTCCTCTATTGCATGAAATGGCTGCAGAGGGTATGGATTGCTTTGCTATCAAGATGCCCTTTGATTTTGCGTTGCTTAATACA
>JABUSV010000154.1 GCA_021442555.1 Pseudobutyrivibrio sp.
GCAGGGTGGTGTAGCTTTGAATCAAAATGTCAGGATTTTCAAGCTTTCTAATCATCATAAGACCCGCCTGAACCCCCAGGTCAAATACATCAATGTTAATAACTGTAGGGGCAGGATATACCATATTGATATATGGATATTGATCAAAGCCTAAAAATGCAATATCTTCAGGGATTTTTAAGCCCATGTCGTATATTGCTTTTATTATGCTTGAAGCAAAGGCACTATTTTCACAGATTATAGCATGAGGCGGCTGACCATGGTGTGTATTAGCGTGTTCTGTAATGTAGTCGATGGTGGGTTTATAGGCATCGTTGGTGTTAGAGTTGATATACCAGATGTTTTCCTTTGTTACGTGAAGGCCAAGATTAAGCATTTTTTTCTTGAAGCCTTTGAGGCGGCTGGCGGCGATTCCGTTGGTAGCTCTGCTGGTAATAAAGACTACATCCTCATAGCCGCAATCTGCCATATGAACTGCGGCATATTCCCCTTCTAATACATGGTTGATATCTACCCAACACAGATTATCACTGAACTCAGGACAACCTATGACAATATGGGGGAAACTGGTATCACAAATCTCAGCTGCCAACTGCTCGTTGACTGAGGAACCGTGCACTATAACACCATCAGCTCCACCCCGGGTTATTTCCTTGTGAGCTCGCTCTCCGGGATATATTTCCTCGGAGGTGTCTATTAGAGTAAGGGAATAATTGCTCTGACTCAGAGCCTGATGTACACCACACATTATGTCAAACATATGTGGATTCTTATAGGCTGAGTTTTTGGCCATATTTGTGAGGTATATGATGTTTTTTGTGGAACATTTAGCAAAGCTTACAGCCCTTGAGTTGGGAGTGTAATCTAGCTGTGCTATAGCATCGTTAACACGTGCTATTGTGGCAGGTGATATGGTAGTCCAACCGTTCATAACCTTTGAAACAGTGGATTTTGATACGCCCGCTAATCTGGCAACGTCATTAATGGTTGTGGCCATTGGTATACTCCTTTACAATGATTTCCATAAATAAAACTAGACATTTTAAGGAAACTAGTGTAGCGGTTTCCTAACAAAAAGAATCTTAAGTCCTGTTAAAACATTGACCTGTCAGCTTTTGATACAATATTATACGAGCAAGAAACAAATATGCAACTACAAATTTTATTTGTAAAAAAGGGAAACAAGTTTCCAAAAAATGGGAGGTTAGAATGAAAAAGAAATTAGTTGTATCATTATTATCAATTTCAATGGTGGCAAGTTTGCTGGTTGGTTGTGGAGCAAGTGAGCAGGCTTCAACTGAAACAACTGCTGCAGCAGAGTCAAAGCCTGAGGAAGCTACTGAGGCTACTGTAGAAAATGATCCTGTTGCCAACTTAATAGCAGCAACTGAGGGTACAGTAGAGCTTACTCTATGGTGTGACGAGACTCCAGAGTATCAGGCAGTTATGGCAGAAAATGTTGAAAAATTTAAGGCAGAGTATTCTGACGTTGATTTCAATATTACAATCGGTGCTGAGTCAGTAGTTAACTGTAAGGAAGATGTATTAAAGGATCCAGAGGCTGCTGCAGATGTATTTGTATTTGCAGATGACCAGTTAAATGAGATGGTAACAGCTGGTGTTCTTCAGAGTGTAGATACTACTTTTACATATGATATAAAGGCTGCTAATGCTCCTCTTACAATTGAGGCAGCAACAGTAAATGATAAGCTGTATGCATATCCTATGACAGCTTCAAATGGATACTTTTTATACTATGACAAGAATCAGCTTACTGAAGATGATGTGGCATCTTGGGATAATCTTCTAGCTGCAGCAGAAAAGCTTGATAAGACTGTAGGTATGGAAGTATCAGGTTCATGGTATATGTATGGATTCTTTGCAGGCGCAGGTCTTGATATGACACTGGGTGAGGATGGAAAAAATGTATGCAACTGGAATGCAACAGATACAAAGTTCACAGGTGCAGATGTTGCAACAGCTATTACAGAAATCTGTGAAAAGAAAGCAATGGTTAACTGCGTAAATGATGAAATGCAGGCTTTTGCAAAGGATGGCAAGATGATTGCCGTTGTTAACGGAACATGGTCTACATCTAACTTCCAGGAAGCATATGGTGATGGCTATGCAGCAACAAAGCTTCCTACCTTCACATGCAAGGGCGAGCAGGTTCAGATGGGATCTTTCGCGGGATTCAAGTTCATGGGTGTTAATTCATACTCTAAGAACACCGGTTGGGCTATGCTTTTAGCTGAGTATCTGACCAACGAGAACAGTCAGGTTGCAATCGGTATGGCAACAGGAGAAGGTCCTGCAAATATCACAGCAGCAGCTACTCCTGATATTGCAGCACTTCCAGCATTACAGGCTCTTTGTGCGCAGGCTGAGTTTGCGGATGTACAGCGCGTAGGCGGCAACTATTGGGATCCAGCAGGCACTCTTGGCAAAAAGCTTGTAGAGGGGGACTACACAGATGTTCAGGCACTCTTGGATGAGGCTGTAGCAGGCATCACAGAATAAAAAATAACCGGATTGTGAACAGATGTTATGAAAAAATACTTTACTGATTTTGGATGGGCAATCAGACATGGAGATATTTATACCAGGTTATCACTGATAATCATGGGTATGGGATATTGGGGACATGGTCAGCTCATAAACGGAATAATAGTTACTCTCATCGAGGCAGGTTTTATCCTGGTTACAGGAAAACTGTCTGTGGAGTATCTGACCAAGCTTGGTACCTTGGGTACTGTGCAGCGTGAGGAGGTCTTGAACCTTACCACTTTAACCAAGACAGTGAATGATTATGATAATTCTTTGTTGATATTATTATTTAGTGTCGTAGGCCTGTTATTAATCGGAATCTTTGTACTTTTTTACATAGAAAACATCAAAAACGTCTACCAGCTGCAGCAACTAAAGGATAACAACAAACATATCAATAGTTTTAAGGAAGACTTAGTGGAACTTGTTAACAGCAAGTTCCACATAACTCTTTTATCCCTTCCAGCACTTGGAGTAGTGCTAATCAACGTAATACCTATCATATTCATGATATGTGTGGCTTTCACAAACTACGACAAGGATCACCAGCCACCAACCTATCTGTTTACCTGGGTTGGGCTGGAAAATTTTGTGAGTTTATTTACCAATTCAGCCACATCTACCTTTGGATATGTATTTGTAAGAGTATTAATCTGGACACTGATTTGGGCGTTTATCGCCACTTTTTCTACCTATTATGGCGGAATCATGTTGGCAAAGCTGATTAACGACAAACAGGTTAAGCTCAAAAAAATGTGGAGAACTTTTTTTGTAATCACGATTGCTATTCCACAGTTTGTTACACTGCTTCTGGTTGGGAAAATGTTCAGCGACTATGGAATAATTAACAGTCTCTGCGAAAAAATCGGTTTGGTTACACTGCTTCAGGATTGGGGATTGATAAGCAAAGGAATGAGATATATTCCGTTTTTATCCAAGCCTGGCTGGGCGCACATCATGATTGTCCTTATCAATCTTTGGGTTGGCATACCTTTTCAGATGCTGTCTGCAACAGGAATCCTTCTTAATATTCCATCAGAGCAGCTGGAAAGTGCCAAAATCGATGGAGCAAGTGAAAGACAGATATTCTGGAAAATCACCATGCCATATATTTACTTTATTACAGGGCCTAGTCTTGTAACGTCCCTGATAGGCAATATCAACAATTTTAATGTTATCTATCTGCTGACACAGGATTATGTAACTCCTAGCTTAAAGTTTGCCAATTCCAGCTCAAAAGAGGTGGATCTTTTGGTGACCTGGCTATTCACCCTGACCAACAGTGATTCCAACTACAAGATGGCTTCGGTTATTGGAATTATTGTATTTGTTATCTGTGCCTTGGGAACAATCCTAAGCTTCAGACGACTTTTGTCAGGCAATCGTGAGGAGGAGTTCCAGTAATGAATAGAAAGCTAAGTTCCTTAAAAAAACATACCCTTCTGACAATACTGTCTGTTATATGGCTTACACCTATAGTGTGGCTATTGGTAACCTCATTTAGTGAGTATCAGGGAATTAATACCATGCATTTCTTCCCTCAGGAATGGTCTGTCAGAAATTACAGAAAGATATTCTTTGAACCAGATACAGTGGTGAACTTTCCAGCCTGGTTCAGGAATTCTCTTATAATAGGATTCTTTACCTGTATAGTGTCTACCTGCTTTGTACTTATGGTCTCATATGCCATGAGCTGTATGAGATTCAAAGGAAGAAAGACTTTGATGAGTGTGTCAGTAACTCTTGGTATGTTCCCAGGAGTACTGTCCATGATAGCAGTATATTTTGTCATGAAAATGATTGGACTTACCAACAGTCTGTTTGGATTGATTGTTGTATATTCAGCAGGTTCTGGATTAGGATTTCTCATCTGCAAGGGATTTTTTGACACGATACCTATCTCTCTTAGAGAGTCAGCCAAGCTTGAAGGGGCATCAGAATTATCAATTTTTACAAAAATAGTAATACCACTGTCAAAGCCAATCATAGTATATACCGTTATAAATGCATTTTTGGCACCATGGATGGACATCATTATGGCAAATCTTATGATTCGCTCAAAGGACCCTAAAGACTGGACTGTGGCAATAGGATTATACAAATTAGTAGAAAAAACACTGGTAGGGCGATATTTTTCTATATTCTGTGCAGGGGGCATCATCGTAGCCATACCTATTTCAGTGTTATTCATTATCATGCAGAAGG
>JABUSV010000114.1 GCA_021442555.1 Pseudobutyrivibrio sp.
ATCGAATTTGAATCAAAAGAAAGAAGACTTCCTCAGATTGAGGCTGCTCTTAAGGCTTACGGTATAAACTCACTTGAGGAAGCTGAAAAGATTACTAAGGATGCAGGTCTTGATGTTTACAATATGATTAAAGGCATTCAGCCAATTTGTTTTGAGAATGCTTGCTACGCTTACATGGTAGGTGCTGCTATCGCTATTAAAAAGGATTGCCGTAGAGCTGCTGATGCTGCTGCTGCAATCGGTGAAGGCCTTCAGGCTTTCTGTATCCCAGGCTCTGTTGCTGATCACCGTAAGGTTGGTCTTGGACATGGTAACCTTGGAAAGATGCTTCTTGAGGAAGAGACAGAGTGTTTCTGCTTCTTAGCAGGTCATGAATCATTTGCAGCTGCTGAAGGTGCTATTGGTATTGCTGAGAAGGCTAACAAGGTTCGCCAGAAGCCTCTTCGCGTTATCCTTAATGGTCTTGGCAAGGATGCGGCTCAGATTATCTCACGTATCAATGGTTTCACATATGTTGAAACTAAGATGGATTACAAGGCTAACAAGCTTGAGACAATCTATGAAAAGCCATATTCAACAGGTCTTCGTGCAACAGTTAAGTGCTATGGCGCAGATGATGTAGTTGAAGGTGTAGCAATCATGCACAAGGAGAATGTTGGTGTTTCTATTACAGGTAACTCAACAAACCCTACTCGTTTCCAGCATCCAGTAGCTGGTACATATAAGAAAGAATGTATCGAAATGGGCAAGAAGTACTTCTCAGTTGCATCAGGCGGTGGAACAGGACGTACACTTCATCCAGATAACATGGCAGCAGGTCCTGCTTCATATGGTATGACAGATACACTTGGACGTATGCATTCTGATGCACAGTTTGCTGGTTCTTCATCAGTTCCTGCACACGTAGAAATGATGGGTCTTATCGGTGCTGGTAACAACCCTATGGTTGGTATGACAGTATCAGTAGCAGTTGCTATTGAAGAGGCTGCTAAGGCTGGTAAGTTCTAATTTATATTTGACTTATTTCCCCTGATGGTATATCTTCATTCGAGCAAATTAGTTCGTTTTAAGGTATACTTCAGGGGATTTTTTTATTGACAAAATTAAAAAACTAGTTCATAATCGCTTTTGTACTTTTAAGTGCTAAAGTAAAATGGTAAAGGAATAGAAAGAATGAAGGACGTATCAAAACTGCTTGAATCTAGAAACACTGTTAGAGTTGTTGATGCCACACTTAGAGATGGTGGTCTTGTTAATGATTTTTATTTTACGGAAGAATTCGCCAAAGCTTTATATATGACAAATGTAAAAGCAGGCGTTGATTATATGGAACTTGGTTATCGCGCTGATAAGGAATTGTTTGATATCGATAAATTTGGACCTTGGAAATTTTCAGATGATGATTATATTCGCAAAATAGTCGGAGATAATGATACCAATTTAAAGCTTGCTATTATGGCTGATGCAGGCAGGTGTAATTATAAGCAGGATATTCATGATAGAAAGGATAGCCCCGTTGACTTGATAAGAGTTGCTACTTATTTGCATCAGATGCCAGAGGCAATTGATATGATAGAAGATGCGCATGCTAAAGGATACGAGACTACTTGCAATATAATGGCTGTTTCTACAGCTCAAATGGATGAAGTGGCAGCGGCATTAGAGCTTCTTGGAAAGACTCCAGTGGATTGCATATATATAGTTGACAGTTATGGTTCTCTTTATCCTGAACAGATTCAAAGAATAGCAGATCTCTATTGTTCTATTGGAGCAAAATATGGTAAGAGTATAGGTATCCATGCTCATGATAACCAGAAACTGGCGTTTGCAAACACCATTGAGGCAGTTGGTGATGGAGTAGATTACCTTGATGCTACATATAATTGCATGGGACGTGGTGCTGGAAATTGCGCAATGGAGCTATTACTTGGATTTCTAAAGAATCCAAAGTATAAGGAGCGTTATGCATTTAAATTTGTGGAAGATTACATTAATCCGTTAAAGGAACAAGGTGTTGTATGGGGATATGATTTACAGTATCTTGCAACAGGACTTCTTAATCAACATCCTAGAAACGCAATTGCTTTTACCAAGGATAAGCGCAAGGATTATGCTGAATTTTACCAGGAAATGCTGCTTTTAGATTAATTGTTCCAATATATTCATAGTAATTTTAGTCCAGTTGTGGTTATTTGATGCTATCAGATATCCATTCTGGGCTATTTTTATATTTATATTATTGTCTGCAAGAATAGAATCCACCCTTTCAGCAAGGTTATTAAGGTTGTTGGAGGAATAAAACAGAATGCTTTGATTGTTGACATATTCCCGCTGTAATAATATTGTGCTGTTAGTTAGACTTATTGCTTTATTTAATTGTGACGAATACACCCTGTCATGACATCCTGACTTAAAGTTTGGCATGGTATTAAGAGCTATTTTTGCCTTGGATTGAAGAAGCATTGATACGGGAAAGCTTACTTCGTTGTGCAATATAGCGTTTTGTACAGGACATTTATCCCATAATCCACCAAAAATATGAAGCTTATGATGACATTTATCAAGCTCTAAAACAGTATCATGTCTTGATTTTGCCCTAACATATGAATCTGCTAAAAAGAATAATTTGCTTGTGTATAATGGTATGTTTTCCTGCATGTATTGCCATGCAGGTTCTTTAGATATAATTCTTACTGTCTCTTCAACTGTTACATTTTCATCAGCAGTCATCATATCTATGCTGCTTTTTATTCCATAATTAATATCAAATGGGAGCTCATTTATTGCATTCATTACATCATTAGGTGGTGTATATGTACCTGTAAACAGCAAATCGTACTCTCTGTTTATATAATTGTCGTATACATTGTTATCTGATTCCATAACTGTATTTCCTGTAAGGGGTTGAACAATTATTTTCTTTATGTGAGGATGATGCTCCTTAATATAATTTTTATGGTTATCATCTAGACATATAACGTTAAAGTTATGTGGAGTCTCAACAAGATTTTTATAATGATATAGAGGATGATCCAATATGAAATCATAAAAAGGAGCATCGATATGATCTAAAAAATAGCTGTTGTCATCCATAAAAGCTCTGGGCAATTCAGAATTAAAATCTATAATGGCATCAAAATTTGTTCCAACATACCTTTCTAATGAGTTATAGGATTCATCAATAAGCCTAAAATATTCTACTCGATGTCCAAGCTTTTCTAACTCATCACCTAAACATTCACTAAAATAATTATAGGAGTTATAACAGACGGTTTTCATTTGTAATAATAAAAATTTCATCCAATGAGTCTCCTTTATATAATGATTTGATTTTAGCATATTAATATATGCTATGTTATAATTTAATAAAATTAACGAGGTGAAATATGATTAAAGCAGCAGCATACGACTGTGAGTCGTTAAGGAATCCGACATTATACTATGAAGTATATAACATGATAAGTCCCCAAAGACAGGCATATGTGGATAAAGCAACTTCTCTAAAAGTAAAATGTGAAAGATTGGGAGCTTCCCATATATTGGAAAAACTGCTTTGGGAAAACCATATACAAAGGCCATATGAGTATGGTTTTACTGAACAAGGTAAACCTATTTTAGTATCACATGAAGGTATATATTTTTCGTTAACTCATTCAAAAGGCGTTGCTGCTGCAGTTATCTCTGATCATCCTTGCGGTATAGATATTGAAAAGATAACTGTATATAAAACAGCGGTGGCAAAACGATTTTTTACAAGAAATGATGTAGAGTTCTTAGAAGGCTGGGAAGATGCCGATAAGCCTCGAAAATTTATGGAGGTTTGGACATTTAAAGAAGCCTTGGCAAAGATGATGGACAGACCATTGACGCAGATTTTACCTTGGATTGATTTTCATCATTATAGTGACGGATGTCATGGGAAATACAGATGGACTAAATTAGGTTACACATATCAGGATTTTTTTATTACTATTTGTTATGAAGGGCCAATAGAGAAAATAAAGATGCAGATATATGATCCATATGATGGAAAATATTATTGACATATATCTTTAATATGCTAAAATCATTTTCAGTGCATCATGCTTTAAAGTGTTAAAGTGACAGAGGGAAAGTTATGGAAACAAAAGTTTTATCTATTCTTGTAGAAAACACACCAGGTTTAACTAGTAGAATATCAGGTATGTTTTCCAGAAGAGGTTATAATATTGACAGTTTTTCTGCAGGTGAGACAGCAGATCCTAAATATACAAGAGTTACAATTGTTACTCACGGAGACGAACTTATTTTAGAACAGATTGTTAAGCAGGTTAGAAAGCTTTGTGAAGTTGTTGATGTTAAGGAATTAAAGCCATCAACATCTGTAACAAGAGAACTTATGCTTGTTAAGATTTCGGCAAAAAATACAGATAGACAGAATGTACTTACTATTGTAAATATTTTCCATGGTAAGGTTGTGGATGTTACTCATGATTCTATGGTTTTGGAGATTACCGGCCATCAGGATAAACTTCAATCATTTTTGGATATGCTTGGCGACTATGATATTTTAGAGCTTGCGCGAACAGGTCTTACAGGCCTTAGCCGCGGTACCGAAGATGTTGTGATTTTGTAAAATAAAAGGAGGAGAAATAAACATGTCACAGGAAGCAAGAATTTTTTATCAGGAAGATTGTAATC
>JABUSV010000133.1 GCA_021442555.1 Pseudobutyrivibrio sp.
TGAAGAAAACTCAATCAGAATTCTGTTCAGGAGATAATGCCGGCCACGGAGGATGATATTGCAGTAAATTTTATTATTCTTCCAGAGTTTTTTGATTATGGTCTGAGCTTGCTTAACACGGAGGAAAGTCTGCTGAAGGATTTTCTTATTGACTGTGTTGTAGGAACCAACAAAAAGTCAAACTATATGCATTTTAAGGTGGCAGATGCGCTTCCCGTTCAAAACCTCATAGAAAATCTCATATTTAATCTTATGAATCATGATGTCAACAAACGCAGTGTAAACCAGATGACTATGGGATTGATTCTATTACAGCTTCTCAATCATATAGATGAGCTGGATACACATGGAGAAGATGAGGGAGATAAATTGACGCTTGCTGTTTTAAAATATATTGATGAGCATTATAAGGATGGCGAATTAACAGAGCTTGCTAAGGAATTACATTATGATGTGTATTGGCTTTCAAGAGAAATAAAAAAACAAATGGGACAAAACTATACAGACCTGGTGCAGGCTAAGAGATTGTCACAGGCGGCGTATTTACTGCAGTATACAAAGATTCAGGTTATCGACATTTCATCGGCAGTAGGCTACGAGAATGTCAGCTATTTTCACCGTCTGTTCAAGGCAAAATACGGATGCTCACCTAAAAAATACAGAGATAGATTCTAGTGCAAATAAGGACACTTTTTTAAACAAAAGGTGTTCTTTTTTATTTGAAAAAACACGGATATACTCATGATAAAGCCTCCCTCGGTGAGGGAGGTGCCAAAAGGGCGGAGGGAGTGAAATCCCTCAGTCTTCGCCTGATTGACATCAGGCGAAGACTGGTCCCTTATGGAGAGAGCCTGTGTTTTAAGGAGGATTGTTATGGATTATTATTTGGCCATAGATATTGGCGCATCAAGTGGACGACATATTATATCCTGGATAGAAAATGGAAAGATACAGCTTCAGGAGATATACAGATTCTACAATGGAGTAGACTGTATTGATAGTCATCTGTGCTGGGATGTTAATAGACTATATACTGAGATTCTTGAAGGAATGAAAAAGTGTAAGGAACTTAACAAAATTCCGGTGAGCATGGGTATAGACACCTGGGCTGTAGATTATGTACTGCTTGATGAGAAGGATGAAATCTTAGGACGCACTTATGCTTACAGAGACCACAGAACAGATTTCATCGATGAAGAAGTATATAAGTACATTTCACTTGAAGAACTGTATTCAAGAACAGGAATTCAAAAACAACCCTTTAATACCATCTATCAGCTGATGGCATTAAAGCTACAGGAACCGGAAGTTTTAGCCAGGGCAAAAACCATGCTTATGATTCCTGATTACTTTAATTTCCTTTTGACAGGGGCTAAGAAGCAGGAATACACCAATGCTACTACAACACAGCTGATAAGTGCCAAAACTAATGATTGGGACGCAGGGCTAATAGAATTATTAGGACTACCAAAGGATATATTTTTGCCAATATGTATGCCAGGCACTACAGTTGGAAGTCTCACGGAAGCATTGGTAGCTAAGGTGGGCTTTGACTGTGAAGTTGTACTACCTGCAACCCACGATACAGGCTCTGCTGTAATGGCTGTTCCCTCTAATGAAGAGGACACTCTTTATATCAGTTCAGGAACCTGGTCCTTGATGGGCTGTGAGTTGAAAAAAGCGAACTGCTCAATGGAAAGCATGGAGCACAATTTTACAAACGAAGGCGGCTATGACTTGAGATTCAGATTTCTTAAGAACATTATGGGACTTTGGATGATTCAGGAGGCAAGGAAGGAACTCTCCCCTGAGGAGAGCTTTGGTATCATCTGTGAGGAAGCCTCCAGGCAGACTATCACATCCATAGTGGACGCAAACCACAACAGGTTTCTTTCACCCGACTCCATGTCAGCTGAGGTAAGAAAGGCCTGCATGGAATCAGGACAGCAGGTGCCAGAGGGAATGTATGAAACTGCGGCAGTAATCTATAATAGTCTGGCAAAGTGTTATGCTAACACCGTGGCAGAAATTGAGAAAATCACAGGAGTAGACTTTCCTGCAATCCATATCGTGGGAGGTGGAGCCAACGCAGACTATCTCAACAGGCTCACAGCAAAAGCTTGTGGCAAGAAGGTTTATGCAGGTCCAACAGAAGCCACTGCCATAGGAAATCTGACAGCCCAGATAATTGCAAAAGGGGAAATAAAAGAACTGCAGGAAGCAAGAATTATAATCAGCAATTCTTTTGAAATAAAAATATATGATTAGTGGAGGATTTTTATGTTAGTAGAAACAAAAGCAAAGGTTGGTGTGTTTTCTATAGCCTTGGGAGCATATTTACCACAGTTTCCATCGTTGGTGAAAGAATTTGAAAATCAGTATGAAACATTTAAGAAAACTATACCTGATACAGTCGAGATTGTAGATGGAGGTCTGGTTACTACCAAGGAACTTTCCATGGCAGCAGGAGATAAATTTAGAGCGGCAGATGTAGATATTGTTATTCTACAACTTCTCACATATGCCACTAGCTATAATATGTTACCGGCCATAAGAGATTTAAATGTACCCGTGGTATTGGTTAATGTTCAAAAACTTAAGGCCCCTGATTATGCCAATACAGATACAACTAAGTGGTTAGGAGAACTATATGCCTGTGGTGCAGTTGGGGAGATGGTTGCTGACTTAGAACGCGCTGGCAAAAGACATGCTGTTATCACAGGTGTCGTAGAAGGTGGAGATGAATATGTGTCCCATGAGATAGAAGACTGGTGTAAAGCTGCTCAGGTTAGACGCCGTTTTCGATATAGCAATATCGCACAGATAGGAAGACCATATCCTGGTATGATGGACCTTTACATTGATGAAACAAACCTGTATAACAGAATTGGTCTATACACCAAGCAGTTTGATTGGGAAAAGATGTGGGCTATAGCAGATGATATTACAGATGAAGCAGCCATCAGAGCTAAGGCTTGTGATATCATCAACACCTTTGATATTGAAGGGGGAGCTACCGTTGAAAAGGTTTGGGATATGGCTAAATATGTTGTAGCCTTCGAACAGTGGGTTAAAGATGAGAATTTGGCACTTGTTGCTTCACACTACGATGGTTATGCCAAGGGTATAGCCGGCAAGCTGGATTCAATGCTAATCCCAGCATTTTCCATGTTAATCAAGCAGGGAACAGCCTGTGCTGTAGAAGGTGACATCAAGGTTGCCATGGCCATGAGCATACTTAAGACTATTTCAGGTACCGGCCAGCTGTCAGAGATGTATTCCATAGATTTTAATGAGGATATATGTATAATAGGTCACTCAGGCTCAGGTGATGCTGATATTTCTCAAGCAAAAAAGCCTACCATGAAAATAGTAGATGTATTCCACGGAAAGACTGGTGGCGGATATCTGACACAGTTTTATCCGCCAACGGGAGATGTTACATATCTTGGTATCACTCAGGATATGGATGGACATTTTAAGTTTGTAGTGGCAGAAGGTGTCAACGAGGATGGTCCAATCTTTATGTTTGGAGATACCAACATGAGAACTCGTTTTTCAATCGGTGCAAGAGAATTTTGTAACAGATGGAGTGAGGCAGGTCCTACACATCATATGGCAGCTGCAGTGGGGCGTCATATAGATACTGTCTTAAAGGTTGCAAAGATTCTTGATGTGCCTGTAGATATAATTTGCAGATAGAGAGGGACAAAATGAAAGATATTTTAAAAGCACCATTTATTGTAGAGATGGTAAGAACTACTACCAATATGTATAACCATGGCTGGGACGAGAGAAATGGTGGAAATATTTCACTTAGAGTGGATGAATCTGAGATAAAGGAATATGTGGATATTGATAAAGTAATCAGAACTATTCCTACAGGTTTTGATGCACCTGAACTTGCGGGAATGTATTTTGTTGTAACCGGTACAGGCAAATATTTTAAAAATGTACAGTATGACCCAGAGATTAATCTTGGGATAATAAAGATTACTGCTGATGGGAAAAATGCACAGCTCTTGTGGGGGTATGAGGACGGGGGACAGTTTACTTCTGAGCTTCCTGCTCATCTTATGAGCCATATGGCACGCCTGAGAATCGACAGCGAAAACAGAGTGGTGATGCATTGCCATCCAGCTAATCTACTTGCTATGACCTATGTCCATGACCTTAATGAGAAGGCCTTTACAAGAACTCTGTGGCAGATGTGTACAGAGTGTATAGTTGTATTTCCAGATGGGGTAAATGTGCTTCCATGGATGCTCTGCGGAACCAACGAAATCGGTAAGGCAACAGCAAAAAAGATGGAAACTTCGCGTCTTGTGGTATGGGCGCAGCATGGAATATATGGAGCGGGAAAGGATCTGGATGAGACTTTTGGTCTTATAGAAACAGCAGAAAAAGCCGCTGAGATTTATCTTAAGATAGCACATCTTCCTCTTGTAAATACAATTACAGATGACAATATGCATCAGCTGGAAGAAAGATTTAATGTTAAAGCAAGAGATGGCTATTTAGATTAATTCACAAAAAATACAAAAATATACAAGTCAACACTTTACATTGTTAAAGTGGTGTGCTATAGTTACAAACAGTGTAAGGCAAAGGCGCCCTAGTAATTGAATAGGGAGTACTTTGCCTTTTTT
>JABUSV010000082.1 GCA_021442555.1 Pseudobutyrivibrio sp.
GCCTGCATGTTGTGTTGTACTACCATAAATTCTACCTCCTTGTAGATACTATTCTAATTCCCTTTAGAATAGATGCTTACGCATATACTAATTAATTGTTCTTTATAATCTGTGGCACTGTGCACCATGCCACTTGATTATCTTTGTTTACAATCTTTATATCGACTATCAATAATAGGACTTTATAGCAAGATTGTATTTTTATGTCTTTTTTAATAAACTTTATAAGTATCTTACTATCAATATTTGTCAAATTAATGAATCATATGTTAATTATCCTCATATTTTACAGCTCCAATTATCTTGGCACCGATTTTAGAATGATTATAAAAAATCACATTTTCATTGTTGGCTATACATTCCTCCATATCACGAATATAATCTTTAAAGGCAGGATTGGTACCTATCATACGTCCATTTACATCCTCAATCAAAACTTCTGATTCTTCAAATCCATCTTTCTTATATTCAAATGTACCCTTTGTGTGCTCTTGGCCTCCTGGATATGCAAGATCCACACCAATCAAATGTATCTCTTCAGCCCCCCAATAAATTGACAAATACACAGCTGTCTGTGTAACAGTACTTCCCATATTGATAAATGGTTGTTCCTTTTCTATCGCAAGTTTGCTAAACTCTGTACTCACACCATATTTCATCAATAAATATTTTGGCCCTTTATATTTATGAGCAACCGTCCAAGATGCAACATTTGCAATTATAGCTGGCACATCTTCGTTTTCAATACCCTCAATTTGTTTTTCAACTATATTCTGTGGATCCAAATATACGGTAAAATCAGGTTTAATTCCACACTGCAATAATTTATTAAATGCCCTTCCAACGCATATGATTACTTGTTTATTTCTGTCAACTTTACTTATATATTCAATGCTGTCATCCAATGATGGGCCTGCTGCAACTACATTAAATATTTTCCGATTACCTATCCAGTCAATATCAGTAAACAAATTATTTATGTGACTATGATTATAATAGCAATTAATACTTAGCATAGGCTCAAATGTCAGTTCAGTTATTTGATTCATTACAAGTGAATCAATAATAGATATTTCATCTTTATTAACTTCATTTTTATACGTTGGTGCAAATATGTGTAAGTATGCTTCCGTTTCATCGATGTATTTTAAACATTCCAAATAATCCTCAACTATTTTAATACTAATTTTATCTTCAGCTATATACTCTAATACCCCAACATCTTTAGCCAGCTCTGCAATCACCTTGTTCGTTTCAAAAATAGTAATTTTAGCAGCACAATCGCTCAGCTTATATACCTGATATGGCAGGTAGCCTAATCCGCATCCCAAAAAAACATATTCCTGTACCCACGGTCTAAAAATCATCTGAGCTTGTAAATATCCCTCTTCCATCGGATCTATTGTACTATGAATAAGCTTATTATTCTTTAAATCTTTCAATGTTAAATATCCACAAGCAGAAGAAATCAATCTCCAACTTCCAGAAGAATCCTCCACTGAAAAATGCTGACACCTACTAAGATACTTATCCATCACAACAACAACATGCTCATCTAGAATATCAGCAGCTAATATGTGATTAGAATTAGCTGCATAGCTGGCATTATTAAAATTTTCTATAAACTCTATTCTCAAATCTGGAGCATTTTCTTTCAATAACTCGCAAAAATCATCTATTCTACACTTTATTCCTTCAATGTAACTTACTTTAACAAGATGAATTTTGTCCAACCTGAAATTCCTAGCCATGGCCTTTAGTTCTTGTCTTAAATCTGCAACTTTATATATCTCTTTTATAGCCTCTATCATAAATAATTACCTCATGTAATTTCACGAGAATCTAAGATTATATTCTTCCCTCATCCCTGGCAACCCTGTCTAAAAACAATCTTATTGTATCGCAGAAAACCTCTTGAGAATTCTGTAGATATTTGCCTCTTGCCAAAGCTATATTAGCCTGAGCATAATAATAATCAGAGTCAGCAGCATATTCTATAATCTTATCTTTGTAATCATGCACTGTTTCAACCCAGAAATCTTCTCCCACAACCACTCCTCCATCCCCATAACTGGTGGACACAGCTGGTAATCCCACTGCCATAGCCTCAATAGAAGACATCCCTCCTCCTATCCTATATGGATTTAAATATAGATTACACTGTTCAAGACAGGAAATTATATCATTAGTTTTCCCAAAATAAACAAAATGATTTCTTACTGCGTCATATTTACTTATAACGGATTCAAATCTGTCAAACTCACCAAAGAATACATAGTATATTTTATTATTTATTTCAACTGTATCAGCCATTATATCCAACAAATCCTCAGTAATCTCCAGACCCAATCTTGTCCCCACAGTTGCAATGACAAAAGCATCATTAGGGACCTTAAGTACATCTCTAGTTATAATCGCGGATTTAGGTCTAACTTCAGTGGTAAACATAGATTCAATTATATTATTTTCTCCAATCCCTAATGGTTCAAGAAATATCAATTCATCCTTTTGGGGTTTTCTAGCCAGTGTTTGGTATTTTGTATGGCTACATTCAATTTGATTATGCATAGTTCCGTTAGTCAACACAGGAACCATTTTTTCACACAGGGCAGCAACAATGCTCCCCGTACCAATTTCCAAAACAAACTCTGGTTTTCTGTTGCGAATCAAATCCAAAATCATCTCAATTTCAGGGAGATTTGGCATATCGTATTCGCACTGAAAAAAAGGAATTTTAATATCCTTATACTCATAGTATTTATAATCGTTATATTCTTTTACATAACTAGGTACCATCAGCTGATGAAACCATGTCATATAAGTTCCCAATGAAAATTCAGCTGTATTTATCAAAAGGAGTTTTTTCCCCATGCCTTTGATAATTGCATAGCAATGATCCAGCGCATGTTGAGATGGCCCATGATTATATCCTAAGAGCTGCGAAATAATTACAACAACAAAGTCATGATTCCTCTGCTCATAAGGAATAAATGTATACTCTTTGGTGAGTTTTGAATCTGCCAAGTCATAAATACTCTTTGTCAACTTGTACAAAACTTCAAACTTCGCCTTCATTATAGGGTACCTAAACATCTTAGCTCCTAGCTGCCACTGAAGAAAGTACTTCAATTCAAATGGAAGATCCCATTCAATTATTTCTTCAGCAAACCTATTTGTGTAAGCAGAATTCTTGGTAGCACTAATAATAACCGAATAGAGATAGATTTTTGTTGTGACATTATCTGTATTAGCTAATATTTCATCAACTTGTCTGTAAAAGTTACAATCAAGTACAATATCATCGAAGACATCCTCTGGCAGACTGCTCGTAACAAAGATGGACGTTGCCGGCACTAAATAAAAACTGTATAATTCATGTCGTATCTCATAATCCGTTTTCGTTTTGCTGATTCTATTTAAATAATCCAGTAACTCCTGATTAGTAATCCTATACATATCCTCTCCTTATTGTTTTTTTAAATGGTTACCTAATAATTTGCACATTAACAAATTTATTATCTATATCGTCAAAAAAAAGGATTCCGCAACCGCAGAATCCTTACATTTTCAAATATTTTTCATATACCTGGCATCTTTGTATGTACCAATCTTAACTATCTTTTCTTTCTTTACAAGCCTGCTCAAAACAAGTTCCACAGTCTTTATGCTTACATTTGGCAATTTATCCCTTGTTTTGTACTTCCCGGCTTCTTTGAAATTGCTCATTAAAATCAACATCTTATGAAATGATAGAATAACATCCTCCGTAAAATCCAAATCCTCATAAGACGTATTGATCAAGTTAAGAGCATCTTTATATCCCGATATCTCCATCTCATCATGTGATATAGGTATTGAGCCATTTACGATCTCCCTGATTCTATCATCTGTGGTTATTATTCCCTCAATTGCATTGCTCCCCTTTACAGACTCTACCATAGCCTTTTTCTGCAGGGCATAAAAAGTGGATACATACTGTTATTTTCTGATACTTTCCTCAGCGTTTAAATCTGAAATTATGGTACTTAAACCAACCATATTACCAAGGATATCTGTCTTTAAAATGAATAGCCTATTGTCCTCATTTCTTTCTCCAAACAAAATACTACCTAAAAACTATCATTTTTTTAGGTAGTATTTTCAAACAGCTTCTTTATCAGATACAACGGCATACTTATTGTTTTATCGCCCTCTATTTCATTGCTAGCAATGTTCTTGAGCGATATTTTATATCTTTTGCAAATATTTATCATTTGCTCAATAATCTCATCAATAGTCGTATCTGACATATTATTCTCCAGGATGACTTAGGATTACCTTGCCACAGTTCCACAGCTCTGCTGTCTTTTTAGCGGCCAATAATCTCTCTTCATCATTATTAAATCTTACCAATACAGAATGGCTGCCGCAATCCATACATGCTACATAGTAGCCTCCTATAGCTTCCTCTTCTAAGCATCCTACACCTCCGCAAATGCCGCAGTCGTTAAGGTCGATTTGTTCGTAGATTTCCATTTTAATTATTCCTTTCTGTCTTGACTCCCTCCGCCCTTCGGGCACCTCCCTCAC
>JABUSV010000112.1 GCA_021442555.1 Pseudobutyrivibrio sp.
TTAAGAATTGTTGGGTAATCAGCAAAAAGCTTTCCGATTTCTGCTGGATCTTCTGTTCCAAATACTTCCTGTGCGATATCTCTACGATAGTACATGCCAGCTGGTGTAATCTGGTAAGAGATAGCTCTCTGAACTCCTGAAGAATCCTGTCCTACCTTCCATACATAGTCTACTATCTGATCTGCATAATCCTGAGCTCCGAACTGATCAAGATCTGCGAAGAACCCCATATCATAGAAGTCTTCAAGCATCTGAGGCTCACCTACGATAATATCTGGCTCCTTCTCATCTGCAAGTAAGGCTGTCTGAACCTTTGTTGGATAATCTGCTGGCTCGATAACAACTGTCTCAACTTCTACTCCAGTCTGCTCCTGGAATCTCTCGCCAAAGTCGATAAGGTCATTTGCCAATGTCCAAACTACTAATTTGTTATCACCAGCCTCTGCTGATGCATCGTTTGCAGCTGGTGCTTTTGAATCATTTCCAGCTGACGAAGATGCTCCACAAGCTGTTGTAAGAAGCATTGTACCAGCAAGAAGTGTTGCCATTGCTCTTTTCAGTTTCATAAAAAATACCCTCCTTTTTATTATCATCTCGTTGCTTTTTTACTAGCTGATAATGTCATTATAGGAGGGTTCCTTAATCTAAAAAATGACACTATTTTTATAAAGGTGTCATTTTTTTAGTCGTATGTATATAATTACTCCTTGTGTTCTCCATTCTCATACCATAACAGTATCTCTCTGTCCCCTCTGTGTGTCACAGAATTGCCTGTATCATTTATTACATGCTGCATCCCAGGGTTGCCGTTGAGCATTACAGTACAGATATGTTCCACCTTAACATGTGGTCTGTCTGGTACTTCCATGGCAGTAAAGAGAGTCACAGGAATATCTCTGTTGTATAGATATATGCCAAGTCCCTGTGCCTTAAAATCTTCAACAGCCTTGTCTACATGGATTGATGCAAAGCCTGGCACACTGCCTTCGTGGCTCATCCACACTTCCTGCGATGGCACATCATATGGTATTTCGCTCTGATACATAACGATTCGTCCGCCATTGCCATTCCATATGGTCTGGTATTTTTCAAAATGCTCCACCATAAGCGCATAGAGCTCTACGTTGTCTCCGTTTACAATCACTCCCGTGTTGGCTACATTCTTGTCCCATGCAACCATATCTCCGTGGTCCGCTCTCCATATCCAGAAATTATCCCCCACCACGTCGTCAGCGTTGATTATCATACAGGTATCTACTGCTGTAGGGCGTTCTGTTACACCACCGCCCACTCGACAGTATATATCTGATAATGTGATAGGGACTGTCTTTTTATTTTTTTCATCAGCACATCCAACCTGTATCATATAATCAGGATTGGCCATTCCTGCATCAAACATCACTCCAGCTACTATCACACCAGATACATCATCTACTTCCATTATTGAATTATCGCCAATATTTCTAAGAGTTGCCAGTCCCATTCCAAGAACAATAGTGTTTTCTCTTGTCACTCGAACAGGCTCATCTATCTGATATATTCCTGGAGTAAACAGCACATGTTTGCCATCTTTTATAGCATCATTAATATCCTTGGCCAGGTCTCCTGGATGTGCCACATAAAATCTATCAAGAGGCAATATACAATCCTTGGTAGTGTTCACATCTTCATTTTTTCCTAGCCATGCAGGCCATACGCCATTTTGCCAGCTGGTTCCATTTTCTCTGTAGCGAACTGCCGGTACATAGACTCCATAGCCCTTTTTTTCATCGTATACGAGAAATGGCTTTTCTCTCATTCGCTCTACTGTCTGAACATCTGTATAAGGCTTGACTGGCCAGGTTCCTGTAGGAGATACTCCTTCTTTCAGTCCCGCAAAAACCATGTTCCAGTTTTCTCCCATCCACACCATCCAGTCACAGTTTCTGGACAGCCACTGCTGCTGAGAACCTGAGTCCACCATGGAAGTAATATACGAATCTGACAAAAATCCTCCGCTGCACCATCCATAGTCATCATGTAAAAAAAGCGAACCGTCCACCTGCACTCTTCTCATGTCTGTAGACTGTGACACCGCCCAGGTAGTGTTGCTGGTGATATTGATGTTTTCCACACCTCTCCAGAAGTTACAGCAGGCATTGTTACCCGACTCCTCATCAGACATCCATCTGGCCAGACAGTTAAGCTTTGGAATAACAGTATCTGTTGGTACCATTCCAAGGCCTGCAACCTGAGTATAGAATCCCACATTAACCTCTATGCTCTTGTCATACTCACCAGGCAGAAAATACACTGCATATCTCTCTTCTCCAAAATGATTGGCCTCCTGCATCTCATAGAGATTAGTCAGCATCTCGTTTACCAGTCTTGGATCATCCTCAGGTGATATGATAAACACCTGCTGCCCCAATTCTTTGGTATGAAAATCTACTGTACTGTTCATTTTATTTGAATTCATTTTCAATCCTCCTACTGCTATGATTACTACCAGAACAATCCCTGCCAAGGTAATGCATACTCTTTTCATGTAGTCTCACTCCTTTTTACATAGCATAAAAAAAAGAGCCTGATAAAACAGGCTCATAATTATTATTATGGTGTGATTTTTTTATATCCGGCACTTTTCATTATTTTTTCTTTTATTGCAATTGCCGACGCAAATCCCTGATCAACTAAATCAATTGATATCTTGTTAATCGCATTCTCAAATCTGTTGGCCATCTCATCAAAACGCTTCATGGCTATACGTTCACTAAATCCTATATCACCAGCTGCTTTAGAAAAATGATACCTTGTAATTATATCTATATTCCTCTCTCCGGCTATGCCTATTGCCATTTCCCTACTACTACCTTCATAAATACTGGTACTAACGATATCATAAGCAGGAGCAAGCCGAATTCGTTTTAAATCCTCTGTATACAGCAAGGATATATTCTTAATATGATTATCTGTATTTCCAATCAGATAGTCGAAAATAATAATATCCCACAGTTTTAGTTGGTCATCAATTGGATTTGATGAATGATTTCTAATTAACTCAAATACGAGTCTAAGATAGTTGTTACTATCTGTTTCGTATTTGTCTCTTGCAGCTATTCCCAAAGCTTGGGCAAAGTCTTCCTGATGTAACCTCAAAGGGCAAATCATACCATTAATCTTTCTTGATTTTTCACTAATAAATCGATCATATCGTTTTGTAGCAAAAAGTACATCTTTATCTGTTGCATTTCCAGTATTGATAATAAAACTCTCAGGTATTTCTATACCAAGTTCTGATGCTGTTAACAATGATAACTGCTCATTAGTCACTATATCTGATAACCGGACATGACTTTGTTTTACTATATGCGTACTAGGCGCATTTCCTTTGGGTTTAAACCACCTGTCATTATCCATGTCATAGTAAAGTCCAACTTTGCCTGAAGCTCCAGTAAGTGAAAGATGTGCATTAGTAATCATCTCTGTAGACTTCAATACACCCTCTCGTGCAATACTTTTCACCTCATCTATTGATAAAAGTTCATAACTTCCAATTGAATCATCACTCTCATACACTCTAATCGCACCCAGACATTCAGAACCGAGAACTTTAAGAATAGCAATGTAGTCATTCTCGGACGTATGTATCCAATTTGAGACTGTCTTTCTTGCAAATCCTTCAGGTAACAATCCCTCAAAAAAGTT
The DNA here is from genome assembly GCA_021442555.1 of Pseudobutyrivibrio sp. Taxonomy (GTDB): domain Bacteria; phylum Bacillota; class Clostridia; order Lachnospirales; family Lachnospiraceae; genus Pseudobutyrivibrio. The sequence goes on from JABUSV010000112.1 coordinate 3,688, forward strand.
TTTTGTTGCAAGAGCACTATATGGTTCTTCTCGTACAGGGAGACTTATAGAAATAGCAGGTAACCCGGCACGTATGTAACTGGTTAGATATTTGAATTGAGCATTATCAGAATCACTTCCCTCAATTGTACCTACCGGCACCTGGTTGCCATTTATTTCAATTGAAATATTCAACGTGCGCATGTATTATTCTCCCCTTTCCTTCATAATAATATCCAAGCCAAGTAAATTAGCTAAATATATTGCCTTTCCTATCTCGGCTGTACCCTTGCCATTTTCAAGATTTGAAATATAGCTTGCACTTAGACCTGTATACTCTGCAAGATACTGTTGAGTATATCCAAGCTGTTTTCTTCTCTTTTTTATCATTTGACCAAAATCTTTTGAACTGTCTATCTTCATCTTATCCCCTTTTTAGGCGAACGGCTATATTTTATTCCAACAGAAAAACTATAGGCGAACGGCTATATTGTTTTAATTTCAATATATTATAGCCGTTCGCCTATGTCAATACTGTTCCACCCACCGATATATGGATATTTCAGCCTTAATTATAAAACAAAAAACCTGCAACCATACTCATGATTACAATTACAATAAATGTAATTACTGCTGCAGCCAGTGCAGCCAAAATCCACTGGTACTTTGCTTTGACATTTTCCCAACTGGAAATGGTCTGTCGCGACACATAAATTCTTTCTGCCAGTTCCATTTTGTCTCCTTTGTTTGCCTCGATTATTTTTGTCGTTTGTCGAAGCGGTTATCTGTTACACACTCATCCTATGAGAGAATGAA
>JABUSV010000018.1 GCA_021442555.1 Pseudobutyrivibrio sp.
TCTGGTCTTACCTCCGACCAGGCAAAAGAACAACTTTTAAAATCCGTTGAAGAAGATGTTAAATTAGACGCAGCGAAGCTTATTAAGGAGTCAATCGCTCAGGCAAAGGATGAGGCTGATAAGAAGGCACGTGAGATAGTGGTATCTGCTATTCAAAAGTGTTCAGCCGACCATGTAGCTGAGACTACAATTTCTGTAGTACAGTTACCTAATGACGAGATGAAGGGTAGAATCATTGGTCGTGAAGGTCGCAACATCCGAACATTAGAGACTATGACAGGCGTAGAGCTTATCATTGATGACACCCCAGAGGCTGTTATTTTATCTGCGTTTGATCCAGTTAGACGTGAGATTGCACGTATAGCTTTGGAGAAGCTTATAGTTGATGGAAGAATCCACCCAGCTAGAATTGAAGAGACTGTAGAAAAAGCCAAGAAGGAAGTTGAACAGCAGATTCGTGAAGAGGGTGATGCTGCAGCTTTAGAGGTTGGAGTACAGGGTATTCATCCAGAGCTTCTCAGATTACTTGGTAAGATGAAGTTCAGAACCAGCTATGGTCAGAACGTTCTGAAGCATTCTATTGAAGTAGCACAGTTATCTGGACTGCTTGCTGCTGAAATGGGACTTGATGTTAGAGTGGCAAAGAGAGCCGGATTATTACATGATATTGGAAAAGCTGTTGATAGAGAGCAGGAAGGTACTCATGTTAGTCTTGGTGTAGAGCTTTGTAAGAAATACAAAGAGTCTCCTACAGTTTGCAATGCTGTTGCAGCTCATCATGGTGATTGTGAACCAGAGAGCTTGATTGCATGTATAGTTCAAGCGGCTGATACTATTAGTGCAGCTAGACCAGGAGCTCGTAGAGAAGCTTTAGAGACATATTCCAACAGATTAAAAGAACTTGAAGAAATATCAAACGGATTTAAGGGTGTAGAAAAGTCTTTTGCTATACAGGCAGGTAGAGAGATTCGAATTATGGTTGTACCAGAGCAGGTTAGCGATGCAGACATGGTTATCATGGCTAGAGATATTTCTAAGCAGATAGAGAATCAGCTTGAATATCCAGGACAGATTAAAGTAAATGTTATTCGTGAATCACGAGTTACAGACTATGCTAAGTAAAAGATTTTAAGCGGTTGGATTTCCAACCGCTTTTCTATTAGTTCAAATGGAGGAACCTATGGAAAGAATCAAAAGAATCAACCGTCAGCTTGTAAAAGAAGGCAATATTCTTGATATATATGAAGATACAATGCTTTTACCAAATGGAGAAATAGAAAAATGGGATTTTGTATCACACAGGATGGGGGCTGCCTGTGTTGTTGCTGTAATGGATGATGGCAAGATTATTCTTGTACGTCAATATCGTCCTGCTATAGAAAGAGAGACATTGGAGCTTCCTGCAGGAAAACGTGATTCGCAGACAGAAGATACTGTTGTTTGCGCTAAACGTGAATTGGAAGAAGAGACAGGATATACTTGTAACAATATAGAACTATTAATTCGATTGAATACTACAGTAGCCTTTTGCGATGAGTTTATAGATGTATATCTGGCAACAGGTCTAAAGAAAATAGGTGAACAGCACCTTGATGATGCAGAAGATATTGTAGTAATAGCTTATGATATAGACACCTTGCTTGATAAAATATACTCATGTGAAATAAGAGATTCTAAAACCGTAGCAGGTATTTTAGCATATATAACAAAAAGAGCTAAGTAGTACTTAGCTCTTATATTTTACTTATTCAATTCAGCCATCATGTAGATTAATTTTTTTGAATCTTCCCATCCAAGACATGGGTCAGTTATTGATTGACCGTAGGTTTGATGGTCAGATATCTTTTGACATCCCTCTATGAGATAACTTTCTACCATTACTCCTTTTACAAGATTTTTGATATCACTGGAATAATTTCTGCTGTTCATTACCTCTCTTACAATTCGTGGTTGTTGTTTGTAGTCCTTGTTACTGTTGGAGTGGTTGGCATCCACTATGCAGGCTGGATTAACTAAGTCCATGCTTTCATACATTTCGTGCAATCTTATTAAATCTTCGTAATGATAGTTTTGTACTGTATTGCCATGCTTTGAAACAGCACCTCTTAATATTGCATGAGCCAGAGGATTGCCTGTGGTTTTTACTTCATATCCGGCAAAGGTAAAATGGTGTTTGTGTTGTGCTGCGTAAACTGAGTTTAACATTACAGAAAAATCACCTGAAGTAGGATTTTTCATTCCACTTGCAACATCAAAACCAGACACTGTCAATCGGTGGTGCTGGTCCTCGACTGATCTGGCACCTATGGCAACATACGATAAAAGATCTTCCACGTAACCCCAGTTTTCTGGATAAAGCATCTCGTCCGCACAGGTAAGATGAGTTTCAGTCATGGCTCTAATATGCATTTTTCTCATGGCAATAAGTCCACCAACCATATCAGGTTTTTCATTTGGATCTGGCTGGGATGCGATTCCCTTGTAGCCAGATCCAGTAGTTCGAGGTTTATTTGTATATATTCTTGGTACAATAAAAACCTTTTCTTTTACTTCATCAGCTACTTTGGCGAGCTTGTTTATGTATTCGCAGACAGAATCTTCGTTATCAGCAGAACATGGACCTATAATGCATAAAAATCTGTTATCTTTTCCGGTAATAATATCACTTATTATCTGGTCCCTTTCTTTCTTTACTTCTTGAATCTTTTTTGAAATTGGAAACATTTCCTGAATCATTGCAGGAGATGGCATTTGTTTAAGATATGTAAAACTCATTGTTAGTCCTCACTAAAGCATTTTTCTTTGATATATTCTATTGGCATATCCATGTTGGTCCATAATTTAAAAGCAGCTGCTCCTTGGAACAGTAGCATATATTTACCGTTTATTATTTTAGAACCAGCATACTCAGCATCTAATAACATTTTTGTCTTAGATGGATGGTAGATTAGATCTGATACAATTAAATCTTTTCTAAAAAACTCAATAGGTATCAGTGATGTATTATCACTACCCATACCAACGTTAGTTCCATTAACTACTATTGCGCTATCATTTATAGATTCGCCTAAATCATCCAAATCGGCCATATCATGTACAGAAACCAGGCAGTTACTATTTTTGCTGAGATTTTCTGCAAAGGATACAGCCTTAATAAAGGATGAATTATTGCGTTTAAATATTCTTATTTCTGACACACCATCCAATGCTGCCTGAGTAGCAACTGATGTTGCAGCACCTCCAGCTCCAAGTAATGTCATAACTTTACCAGTAATGATATAACCTTTATCTTTTAAGGCGTCCATATATCCAATACCATCGGTTGTATGACCTGTTAAACGACCGTTATCGATAACAACTGTATTGACTGAATTACATAGTTTTGCAGCATCTGAAATCTCGTCAAGATATGGTATTACAGCCTGTTTTAAAGGCATTGTAAGATTAAAACCACGACAATTGAAAAGCTTGAGAGCATCAATGGCTTCTTTAATATGATTTTCATCAATATCAAAAGCAAGATATGTGTAGTCAAGACCAAGCTTCTTAAAGGAATTGTTGTGCATGGCAGGTGACATGCTATGCGCAACAGGATGGCCTAATAGACAGGTTAATTGTGTTGTACCCAAAGGAATCATAATTACCTCTTTTGAATAAATGTTGTTTTATTTTCAATATTCTAGGTATTTGCTTTCGTATAGTCAATAAATTATACTGATAAAGATTATTATAAATTAGAGAGGTTTTTCATGAATAATATATATCTTGTTGGATTTATGGGAACTGGTAAAACAACAGTTGCTTCAGAGATACAAAAATTCCTTCCATTTCAGGTCGTAGAGATGGACAGTGCCATTGAAGCTTTGGCGGCAATGTCAATACCTATGATTTTTGAAAAAAGTGGCGAAGAGGGTTTTAGAAAAACTGAAAGTATGTTATTAGAGGTCATATCTAAGCAGAAGAATCAGATAGTTTCCACTGGAGGAGGAATAGTCACAGTAGAAAATAATATTTCTGTTATGAAGGAAAGTGGAACGGTAATATGGTTAAAAGCAACAGCAAAAACTGTGTATGACAGGGTGATTAATTGTAATAACAGACCATTACTTAAAGATAAAAAGACAGTTGAGGACATACAAAACATGATGGATAATAGAAATGAGATGTACTTGAAGGCATCAGATATCGAAATAACAGTGGATGATAAAACTCCTAAAGAGATCGCTTCTGAGATAATCAGTCAACTGGCATTAACAGACAGATTGTGTTGATTTGACTATCAAGGTGTTTTTTTGGTAAAATAAGCGAGGTTTTTTGTAGGCGTGGCGTAGTTGGATAACGCATCGGACTCCGACTCCGAAGATCGCCGGTTCGAATCCGGTCGCCTACAGTTTAAAATGGAGGTT
>JABUSV010000117.1 GCA_021442555.1 Pseudobutyrivibrio sp.
TGATGATACAATTAATATATTACTAATAAAAATGAAGGGTATTAATAACGTTAATTTTTTAAAAGCGTCAGCTGTGATTGATGCCATACTAACATATGCTGCTCCTGCCATTGGATTGATGTGTACTGTATTGAATGGCTTAAATATTGCTTTTTATGTCAAGTCTAAGGAGAAAAAAGGAGTAACATTCTTTATTTCAGCCTTGATGTTGGCTTTGGGGGTATTAAACTGTATTTTTGCTTTATTAATTGGAATTACAGAATTACAATATGATATCAGACATAAATTTGAACAGCCTATAGTTAAACAGCCGTATTCGATATCCAAGGAAGTGGAGCCTGAGGAAAATATCAAATTAATGATTCCTGAGGCAACAACAGTTGAAGGTAAGCTGCCTAACATTAATAGTCAGCTTTATAATACAGCTACCTGTGACAAAACAGTATTTGAAGATATTGAAGATCCTAATTTTGAGTATGAATCTGTAGCCACTTATGCTGGTACAGGACATTTTATGATGAATTCGGTGATGGGAAAAGCCAAGCTTGGTACACCTGATTCTTTGGAGTGCACTGTTACAACAGAAGATAATTCAAAGGAATCTGGCCTTTTCATAGAGTCATCGTTACCAAAATATACTTATACCTGGTACTTACCATATCAGTGCAGGTTTGATGCCAAAAATAATCGCGTCTATTATATAGATGAGGCAAATGGTAAACAAAACGATGTGTTCGTAACTTCACTTCAGAATTATTCGAATTACGCAAAAGAGAATAATCATAGTATAGATATGGAAGTTGGTGAATATGTGGGAGACACAGTCTATCTCATCGTAAATGAAATAGGTTCATGTGAGGATTACTCTGTTGGTTGGAGAGACGGATACAAAATATATAATACCTGGTATGTAGCAGTGAAAACAGGGCAGGATGCTGTGATTATGGATACTTACAATTATTAAAACATAATATATAAATCCAGTCGCATTTATACATCTGCTATGTTAGGATTGAATGGAACATAATATTCTAAAACAGGGTGGTTTATATGAAAAAAATATTGATTGTTAATGATGATGGAATAGATTGCGATGGCATAGTACGCCTGGCTCGTAATGCTCAAAAATATGGCAAGGTATGGGTTGTGGCTCCTGCTACACAGCAAAGTGGTGCATCCCACAGTGCCAATTTTCGTACAGCCATGAGATGTAGAAGGGTGGACTTTCCAGTAGATGGAGTGGAGGCTTATACATTAGAAGGAGCTCCTGCAGATTGTACCAGAGTTGGAGTATTAAAGATTGTTGATGGCAAGCCTGATCTTTTATTATCAGGTATCAATTATGGCTACAATGCGGGTTCTGATACCATGTATTCAGGTACTGTAGGTGCAGCAGTGGAAGGTGCGTTTCAGGGAATTCCATCTATTGCTCTGTCAGAGGGTACAGAGCACGGCCCTGAGGTTGCAGATGCATATATTGAACAGATTCTTGATGAGATTATCCCGGATATTATAGACAAGCCCGTGGAAAAATTTGAGATTATCAATGTCAATTTTCCTGACTGCAAGCTTGAAGATGTTAAGGGGATAAAGCGGGATGTACCTGTATCCAAGGGTGTGGTATTTACAGACGACTATACTCGCACAGACCTGGAAGATGGCAGCTGGGAGTACAAGGTATCAGGTGTATTTGAAATAAAATCAGAAGGTGGCACAGACCTTGATGCTATTTTTGACAATTATATAGCTATAGGTCGACTAAGAGTCTGATTCACAGTATTGAATAATATCAGTAAACCGGTTTTTTGTGATAAGTTGCACAAAAACTGGTTTATTTTTTTGGAACGGGTTACGCGTTTAACCATTGAGAAATACAGATTGTATCTTTATGCTATTAGTCGTAAGGATATGACATCTATAGAGGTTAACTTATGTCAGGACAAAAGATACGTATTGTAGATATTGCAGAAGAGCTGGGTCTGTCAACAGCCACGGTTTCTAATGTTATACATGGGAAAACAAATAAGCTGTCACAGGAAACAGTAAAAAGAGTTCAAAAGAAGTTGGAGGAGAAAAATTATATCCCCAACATGGCTGGTATTTTATTGGCACAGAACAATTCAAGAATCATCGGTGTAGTAATTAACGATAATAAAAAATACGAAGGGCGAGTGTTAGAGGACGGCTTTGTAGCAGCATCCTTGAACGCACTGTCCAAGGTGGCTAATGAAAAAGGATATTTTATCATGATAAAAACCACCACAGACTGGAGTGAAATCTCAGTGTTTGGCTCTATGTGGAATATGGATGGGATGATTCTGATGGGCTTTTGTGAGGCAGATTATAAGATTCTTAGAGAAAATCTTAGAATTCCGTTTGTAATTTATGATGGATACTTTGAAGATACCAAGAGGATAGTTAATCTGGTTATTGATCATGAAGAGGGTGGAAGACTTGCAGGTGCTCATTTTAAGAGCCTTGGATTTGAGAGAGCTTTATGCATAGCTGACAACTACATCTGCATGGATAAAGACAGAATAGAGGGCTTTAAAGAGGTCTTCGGGAAAGACAATACTACAGTCTGGGAGATACCTATGCTTCGAAGCAAACGCATGGATTATTACAACAGCCGATTAGATGAGCTAATGAGCTTTGACTGCGTGTTTGCTGTATCTGATTACTATGCTCTTGATTTTATCAGAAGTGCGCAAAGCATGGGACTTAAGATTCCGGAAGACCTGTCTGTGATAGGCTTTGATGACAGTATGGACAGTCGGGACAGCACTCCTTCCTTAACCACAATACATCAGGATGCCAATCTTAGAGCTGCCACTGCGGTTGAAGCTTTGGAGAAGCTAAGAGCAGGAAATGACATAAGTGAAAAGATTATCCTTCCAGTCTCATTGGTGTGTAGAGAGAGCGTAAAGAGGAGATGATTTGATGAAAGATTTTACAAAGGAAGTGATTGGCATAGCGGTTCCTGTAGCCTTGCAAAGCCTGCTTGCATCTTCCTTTTCCATAGTGGATCAATTGATGATAGGAAGCCTTGGCGCAGATGCCATAGCATCTATTGGTATATGTGGAAATGTCTGGCTGATATTCAACGTAGTGTTGGGTGTTGTTGCCACCGTGGCTGGGATTATGATTTCCCAGTTTATCGGGGCCAAAGAAGAAAAAGAAGTATGGAGTTCACTTAATGTGAATCTTCTTATTACGGTAATAATTGCAGTATTAACCACCTGGGTAGCACGTAAAATGCCACATGCTGTGATAAGCCTGTACACAAAAGACGACAGTGTGTTGGCTCTTGGCGCTGATTATCTTATGATAACAAGCCTTGGAATCATTATGCTTGGTGTAAGTACTATCTTATCTACCTATCTTCGGTGTAGAGAGCATGCAAACATTCCCCTTATAGTCAGTTTTGCAGGGATTATTCTAAATACTGCTTTAAATTATTGTCTGATATATGGCAAGGCCTTCATGCCGCAGCTTGGCGTAAAAGGGGCAGCTATTGCCACAGTTTTGTCTGAGACATTGACTTTGATTCTGACACTTTCAGGTTTTATTTACAGCCTGAAAAAAGATAAGGTAAGGCCTGTATTTACACTTATACTTAAAAAGATATCAAAGCTTGAATACCTAAAGATGATGGCTCCTATTTTACTTAGTGAAGTGGGGTGGGGAATATCCCAGGCCATATATTCGGCTACATTCGGAAATATGGGAGTAGATGATCTTGCAGGATACACCATCACATATCCTATTCAGGGAATGATATGCGGCATCTTATCTGGTTTTTCTGCAGCTGCAGCAATCATTGTAGGGAAAAAATTAGGAGCTAAAGAGTATGATGAAGCATATAGGACATCCAAAGAGATTATGAAGCTTGGTATGATGGGATCTGTTATATTTGCAGTTCTTTTAATAATACTTAGCGATGCCTATGTATCATTATATTCCTGCAATACAGTAATACATTCTGTGGCGCGCTCAATGCTTATGGTTTTTGCCATATATACTCCTGTTAAGGTGGCCAATATGATTGTTGGGGGAGGTATTCTAAAAAGTGGTGGAAATACTTACTTCGTTATGGCCATAGATATGTTTGGCACCTGGCTTGTGGGTGTGCCTCTGTGTTTGATTACAGCTAAAGTTCTATCATTGGATATTGTGACGGTATACGCGATTTTTAGCGTGGAAGAGTTAGTAAGACTGATATTGTCAATCATAGTATTCAGAGGCAAAAAGTGGATGAAAACCTTAGGACTTGGTTGAAAAGACATATGATAATTGATATATTAA
>JABUSV010000241.1 GCA_021442555.1 Pseudobutyrivibrio sp.
AATTTGGCAATAGTACAAGACGACGTAGTAATAACGGAAGAATATGTGGCTCCTGATGTAATGCCTGATGGACCAGAGGATATGAATACTCCAAGAGTAAGTCTAAGAGTAGATGAGGAGTCTGGAAGTGGCTTCATTTTTATCAATAATCACCAGAGAAAACGCCATATGGCGCCTATCAGGGACCTGACGGTTACTATCAACCTACCAGATGGAAGGACAACTGTTGTAGATGGTATCAATGTAGCAAGTGATGACACAGCAGTGATCCCTTTTGGACTGAGATTTGACAAATACACCTGGTTAGAGGCTACCAATGCTTCACTCTTGGCCAAGGTTGGAAAATACTTCTTTTTCTATACCAGCGATGATAAGGGAGAAGTATATTTTGACTTTGATGAGGAGGAAAGTGAGGATATTTTTCTCCTAAGCAAGGAGGAAGCTGAACATGCTTATCACATAGGAGACAAGCTCTACATCACAGACAGGCAGCTTATAGAGGAAAATGGCATGGTCTATGTGCTGACATCTACAGATTGCAAGATTAAGGTGTATGATGAAGAGGGCAAGCTTAAGACGGTTAAGGTAAAGGCCTCGTATGGTGAGGTCAATGAAAAATACCTTCATGTGGATTTTGATGGAGACAGAGCGGCCGCCTATGATAGCCAGGGCAGGTTACTTACAGACTGGTTCTCCAATGGAGAAGAGTGGGTTATAGCCACAAAAAGATACGGCTTTGAAACAGGTCTTGACATTAGAGTGGAACCATATGAGGATGGTATATATTATGATTTGCCACCTAAGAGGGGCTGTCAGATTAACAAAACATATGTAGAAACAGAGTATAAGGTACCAGTTATATGAAATGTGAGATATTCATAAAATGTGGCGGATGCCAGTATATAGACAAATCCTATGACAAGACTCTCGAACTCAAACAGCAGGAGATGGTCAAGCTGTTGGGGGAGTTTGGCAAAGTGCAGCCAGTTATTGGTATGGATGCGCCTCTTTATTATCGCAACAAGGTGCACCACGTTTTTGGATACCGCAAGGGGCAGGTTCTGGCAGGTTTTTATCGCGAAGGAACTCACGATATCGTAGACGTAGGTGAGTGTCTCATAGAGGATAAAAAAAGTCAGGAAATCATTGCCACAATCAAGAAGCTTGTGCCTTCTTTTAAGATAAAAACCTACAACGAAGATACAGGCTATGGCCTGCTAAGACATGTACTGGTAAGACGTGCCTTTTCTACAGGTGAGATAATGGTGGTGCTGGTGCTTAGCTCTACCATGCTTCCAGGCAAGAACAACTTTGTGAAGGCCCTTAGAAAAGAACACCCTGAGATTACTACAATAGTAATCAATGTTAACAACGAAAAAACCACTATGGTGTTGGGTGACAGAGAGCAGATTATCTACGGACCGGGATTCATCAAGGACAAGCTCTGTGGGATAACCTTTAGAATATCAGCAAAGTCTTTTTATCAGATCAATCCGGTACAGACTGAAAAGCTCTACAGATGTGCAATAGACCATGCAGGATTAACAGGGCATGAGACAGTAATAGATGCATATTGCGGAATAGGCACCATAGGTCTTGCCGCGGCAGAGAAATGTCACAGGGTAATCGGCATAGAGCTCAACAAGGATGCTGTAAGAGACGCCATCACTAATGCCAGGGAAAACAAGATAACCAACGTCCAGTTCTATACTGGCGACGCAGGTAAATACATGGAGCAGATGGCTGCTAATGGGCAGAAGGCAGATGTGGTGTTCATGGACCCTCCAAGAAGTGGCAGCACCAAACAGTTTATTGACGCAGTAGCAGTCCTTTCGCCAAAAAAGGTAGTGTATGTATCCTGCGGCCCAGACACGCTTGCCCGTGACCTGAAGCTTTTTATCAAAAAAGGATACGAGGTACGCTACATGCAACCGATAGATATGTTCCCTTTTACCAGGCACTGCGAGGTGGTGGTGGTTATGTCTAGAAAATAACAGATAATTCACACCAAACACATAGTATTTTCACAGTATTTAATAGACATTAAATGTATAATGTCTATTGTAGATGGTGAAAAACCGACTTTTAGATTAGACGACTAGTGTTTGGAGGAATTAAAATGGGAAAAAGGAAATCTGTTAAATCAAAACTTTTGGTACCTATCATACTGATGGTTGTTGTATCGCTACTGCTTTCACTGATGGCAATAGTAAATATTAATAAGTTAAATAGCCAGGCTATTGGGATTGCTACCAATAACATGACAGCAATATCAAATCTTGGAGATGTATCAAAAGAGGTACAGAAGATTACTCGACTTGTGTTCTCCGTTCCGGCTACACCAGTAGAGGGACAGGCGGAACTTACAGCCAAGATTGATGATGCATATGCAGTTCTTGCAGGTTATATAGAGACCACAGAGACTCTGATAGGCGAGGATGAACAGGCTGCTTATGATGAGTTTAGAGATGTGTATGACAATCACATGGTTGCACAGTGGGATGTATTAAAACCTGCCATGGGAACAGAGATGGCAGCTATGGCAGTTACACAAAATGAACAGGCATTGGTTGCAATGTGCGATTCACTGGAAGAAAAGCTCCAGGCTTTAATTGATATTAACAATCAAAAAACTACTGATGCTGTTGTAAGCATGATTGCAATTTACAAGCAAAGTCTTGTAATGACAGGTGTGTTAATGATTATTTCAATTGCATTATCATTATATGCAATCCAGGTTGTAATCGGACAGATTGTAAGACCACTTACCAATGCAAGTAAGCAGTGCCGTGATATCTGTGATGGTATTAAGGCAGGTGAAGGCGATCTGACAGCACGAATCGAGGTTAAATCCAATGACGAGATAGGAGAGCTGAGAGACTGCGTCAACCAGTTTATTGACATATTACAAGGCATCATGAGTCAGATTGTGGACGGCTCTACAAAGCTGTCTGATATAGTTAACACTGTATCGGGTAATGTTTCAAGCTCTAACGGCAACGCTCAGGGCGTATCTGCTGCAATGGAAGAGCTCTCAGCTACAATGGAAGAGATTTCAGCAACATTACAGTCTATCTCTGATAATACGGCAGAGGTTGAACGCCAGGTATCTACTATTTCTGAGAGAACAGATACTCTTAACGAGTACTCTAAGGAAATGAATGGCAGAGCAGAAGAGATGGCTACAGGCGCTCAGGCTAACAAGGATCACACTACAGTAATGATTGGTGATATTGTTGAAAAGCTTCGTAATGCCATTGAAGATTCCAAGTCTGTTGAAAAGGTCAACGAACTTACAGACGAGATTTTAAGCATTTCCAGTCAGACCAATCTTCTTGCGCTTAACGCTTCTATTGAGGCTGCACGTGCAGGTGAAGCTGGTAAGGGTTTTGCAGTAGTTGCTGACGAGATTAGACAGCTTGCTGACTCTTCAAGAGAGACAGCTAACAATATCCAGGCAATCAACACCCTTGTTACACAGGCCGTTAAGGCTCTGTCCAACAACTCTAATGAGATTATCAACTACATCGAAGAAACAGTACTTGCTGATTATGATAACTTCGTAGAAAACGGAGAACAGTACCGTACAGATGCTGTATATGTAAGTGACACAATGCACGAATTTGCAGGACTTGCAGAACAGCTCAAGGGCATCGTAAACGACATGGTAGAAGCCATCGATGGTATCTCTTCAGGTGTAGAAGAAAGTGCCAATGCAGTTACTTCTTCAGCAGAGAACACATCAATCCTCGTAGATGAAATGAGTAGTATTGATGAGCAAATGAGTGAGAACCAGAACGTAGTAGGTGCCCTCCTCAACGAAACCAAGGTATTCATCAAATACTAGTCTAAAACATAAATATATAATTCCAGCCCCTGACCTACAATGGCCAGGGGCTCTTTTTATGCTTTTTGTACAGTCCACCCGACCCCGCCGCTGAGGTAGCTTTAACTTTTGGGCCATTGTTCGCTGTCTGGGCTTTCACACCCTGTTTTCTTGGCGAGCTCCTTAGTGCTAAGTGTTACTAATGGTGAAGCTGCTTGTCTTATTGTCTTGTGTTCTTTAAACGCGGGACACCCTGCTTCAATAGTACGTCTTATACGCACAACCTTGGATTAAAAATGAGCTATCAGGGATTTAAGGAGTCTCTAGTGCGGATTTTCGTCGAGGTTGTAGGATTGCTTACGTGTGTTCCTGCTGCAAAAGAGGGGCAATCTCGCCACGGACGGCGAGATTAGCAAAATCTGAGACACGACGTCGAATTTT
>JABUSV010000042.1 GCA_021442555.1 Pseudobutyrivibrio sp.
TTGCAAGTACGGTAGATAAGAGCAAGGTGCTTGTTGACAACGGAACAGGTGCAAAATTGGATTGTACCTCTACTGTAGATACAACGGACAATTTGATTGTTATCAAAAGAGAAAAAGAGAGTGCACAGAACAATACCGGAGACATTACCAACATTAATGCGAACCTTACTGGGGTATATCCAGGATCAATCGTTCATGCAGATTCACATCTGGTGGATGGACAGCCTAATATAGTAGCAGGAGAAGGTCTGGTGCGCAAGCCGATAAAGGTATGGTTGGATGTTAATCGTAATACAGAGGACTCTACAGTTGTAGAAGAACCTACTCAGAGTGGTGTAATGCAGGCCGTCAATACTATGATTGACAATTGGCTTGCAAAGGGAAAAACGTCAGCAGCACAGATACAATTTAAAACAATTAGCGTATATAACAGTGAACAGCTGGATGTGGAACTGGGGGTAAAGGGTGCCGGTGACAAATTTGGCATAGATTTCAAGGCTACATCCTCTGGCAAGGAAAAGGTAGTGCTGGTTTTTGCCAAACAAATATATTACTCTGCCAGAGTAGAACCTTGCACTGCTTCAGCTTTGTACGCAGACTCTGTTAATGAGGAGATATTGAGAAATGGAAGTGTTGATGAGAAGAATCCACTTGCGGCAATGGTTACCAGTGTTGATTTTGGAAGACTGATTGTCATAAAGCTTTCTACAAAGAATACATCACTTGATATTGAAACAGCTGCAAAAGCCACCTTTGATGAAAATGAAGTTAAAACCAATGATAAGTATAAGCAGATACTTGACAACTCGGAATGTAATGTCTTTGTTTTTGGTGGAAAAGAATCAACAGCTGCTAGTTTAATAAAAGAAAAAGAGATAAAGAAAATTATAGAAATCATTTCTGGAGATACAATATACACCCAGGATTCAGCTGCCTGCCCATTGAGTTATAGCACCTGTTTTATTGATGATGGAAGCAGGGCTACGGTCTCACGCTCAACAGAATATGTAAAGACTACAGTTACAAAGAGAGACAGAATCCATATCAAGACAGATACAGCCTATGGCTATATTACAAAACACCAGAAGCTGTGGGGAAAAGCAGTAACTGGAATTGAGGCAGATGGACACTTTGTATTGGGGGATTGGGATTGTCTCATGGATGCAGGTAACGGTAATCAGGAACGCTATATTTCAGGAAAATATGCCGAGCTTGGTTTTGAGTTTGACATTACAGGAGGTACTGACTGGCCTTATACTGGTGTGTTCTGGACTGCGGATCAGGGGGCTGCAGAGGAAGTATTTATCGATATGGGAGGCGGCTGCCGTACAGCCAGCATCAAGATCTCGGTAAATGGAAAGCAGATATTCAGGGATGGAAACTGTGATAGTCACAAGAGTATGTTTGGCTCTTAATCGTGATTTTTTACAGATTCGTACGTATATTTTAATTGGGGAGATACAAATAACGGAGTACCGACTTGACAATAACGGTACTCCGTTTTATTATGTCTTTACAAGGAGTGCGAACCATGTTTGGAGAGATTTTGATTAACAAGCGGCTTACAATCAAAGATATATCAGAGGGAGCAGGTATTCCCAGGTCGACAATTGCTGATTTGAACAGCGGCAAGACCAGTATTGACAAGATGTCTGCAGCTAATCTGTACAAGCTGAGTTGTTTTCTTGGTATCAGTATGGAGGATTTGTACATATACTGCAGGTTGCCGTATGTTGAATCCAAGGATGCTTTTATTCAGCAGGAGAATGAGAGAATTATCGAATACGGGCTAAAAATATATGTTAATGATTTGTTTCAAAAGCACCTGGTTGAGACTACCTACGCTGTAAATGATCAGATTAGATTTCAAAAGTACATGAGCGCTGTCAGAGATTTTCATAAATACAGGAGGCTTGAGATGCCTCAAAAGTATGCGGATTACCTGGTGTTTCTGGAGGAGTAGGTCACTATGGAATATTATTTGATGAACAAAGATAACAGATTGCTGTCATTTAGAACAGAATACAGCTTTGGCGACACTCTGGTGACAGAGGTGTGCAGATATGCAAATAGGCTTCCTATAGGCTTTACGGATATTTCATTATGGATCGAGAATCGTAACTACGCAAAGCACAAGGAGAGCTTGAAGGGATTTTTAAGTCAGTGGGGCATGGACAATGTTGATGGTTTCATCGAGATTACTCATTGTCTTGGCTTAAATGATACTTTATGGGTAAAGCCTGTTGACAGTACACTTTGTTGGAGCGAGGTTTCACTATATTCAAATGATTTTTCAGATGTAATGGAAAAAACAGCTTTTGGAAATGGATTAAACGGCATAGAGATTTCTACTACCGACCTGACCTCTCCTGAATTTGTTTCTCCAGGATCCTTTGCAAAATGCTGGAAGCGCCAGGAAGATGGGATATATCTATACAAGACCCAAGGCACATTGAGTCAAGGTTATGAGCCTTACGCTGAGTATTTTGCATCTCAGATTGCAGAGAGATTTCCAGTGCCTACTGTCAAATACGAGCTTACCAAGCTCAACGGCAGACTCTGCACCAGATGTAAGATGTTTACTTCAGAAAAAGTAGGCCTGGTGCCTTTCGCAGGTGTATTTGATATATCAAAAAAGAGATACAACATACCTGCTATTATTGCTGCATGTGAGG
Organism: Pseudobutyrivibrio sp.; assembly: GCA_021442555.1. Taxonomy (GTDB): domain Bacteria; phylum Bacillota; class Clostridia; order Lachnospirales; family Lachnospiraceae; genus Pseudobutyrivibrio. The sequence goes on from JABUSV010000042.1 coordinate 2,676, forward strand.
AGCTGGGGTTTGGTGAAGAGATTAGACAGATGTATCTGTTAGATTGTCTGATATTGAATCAAGACAGGCACCTTGGCAATATAGGTTTTTTATTTGATAATGATACCTTTGAGATTATCGGATTCTCTCCGATATATGATTTTAATGTATCAATGTTGACAGATGCTTTAGATGAAGATTTTGATTCTTTAGAAAAAATTGATGCCTATATAGCAGCAAATCATATTGTTCCCAAGGCATCAGATGCATCTTTTTTTGATGTAGCAACATCACTTAATATAAACATACCATCAGATGTGACTTTTACGCAGCATGGTAATTATAGGATGAACGAAAACAGGTTCTTTAAGCTTTCAGAATATATTGCGCTCAACCATAATCGTATTAAGCATAATAACGATAATCTGAGGCGTGTTAAATCTGAGACAAAATGTGAGACTCTTGCGGACAATCTGCAAGGATTAGATTATCACATGGAGCAGGGTTCGTTTTATTTAGAATTGACTCGAGATGATTTTATTAAAAATAGTTATTTGAGTCGTTATTCGACAATATATGGTCTCGGTGAGGGTGAACGTATAGTCATACAGGTGCAGGATAACGAGGTAAAGTGTGTATTGATAGATGAATTTGGTGAGACTGAGATAGGCAAGGATTTGTTAGGAGATGAGAAGAAGCTTCTTTCGCTAGCAAAATAACTCCTTTTATTCCCGTTAATTAACTCCAATACACACACAAATGCTGAATAAACAATAGTTGCAATAGACTGTTACCTATTAGATGATAGTAACAAAGGAGACACCAGAGGTTTCACGACATAGAAACAGGTGGTTAGTGTTATGATAAGTCGAGTAAAAGCATTATTTCAGAATCTCAAAGATGATGTATTTCTAAAATATCCAGTCACAGTTATTGGAATCTGGATAGGGGCGGTACTAGTAGCTATATATAGTGAGTATACAACCAGGGACAATAGTGAGTTTGTCCTGAAAGTAGTGCAGTTCGTATGGATATTCAATGCCGGAAGCCTGTTTACAGAGGTTATTTTTGACAGAAGCAACAGATTAAAACAGATAATAGGCTACTGTATAGCAGCATTAATTGCTATAAGCTATGTTGGGGTTGCAGGATATAATAAGTATTACTTATTTGGGCTAAAATCAGAGCGAGTGCATGTTATGGCATTTAGACTACTGTTGGTGTATCTGGCTTGGATTGCAGCTTTGTGTATATACAGGATGTTTAAAAACAGCGGCCAGCAGTTTGAGACCTATTGTCTCAGTGCTTTTTGTGGTGCAGCAAGAACTTCTATTGTATATGGTCTCTTTGCCCTGGGCTTAGCTATGGTTATCTGGGTGTTTGATACCTTGATAGCTGATACAGGTAGTATGCTCCCTGTTACAGAGATAGTATTGGCCTGCGGTCTGTATACCCAGGGGCTGTTGTTGGCTTTTTCCAAGCCCCAGGAGACATTCACAAGATTCCTGGAGATTGTTGTAAAGTACGTACTGTTACTACTTACAATAGCGGCCTTTGCAGTTATATATTTGTATATTTTTAAAATAATAATACA
>JABUSV010000041.1 GCA_021442555.1 Pseudobutyrivibrio sp.
CGCGAAGCGTCCGAGACGAGACTTCGGCGAAGGCGTGTAACGGCGAAGCCGCTTTCACTATAAAGGAGAATTATATGAGATATCCAGATTTTTTACAGGCAGGTGGAACGATTGGCTTTGTTGCTCCATCCTTTGGCTGCGCCACAGAACCATACATAACTTGTTTTAAGGGAGCTAAGGATTTTTTTCATGAACTTGGATATAAGACCGTAGATGGTCCAAACTGTAGTTGCCAGGAAGGATATGTACTTAGCAACACCCCACAAAAATGCGGAGCAGAGCTTACTGATTTTTATTGCAACAAGGATACGGATGTGCTGATTTCCTGCGGTGGAGGTGAGCTTATGTGCGATACCATGGATTACGTGGATTTTGACAGAATAAAAGATGCTAAGCCAAAGTGGTTTATGGGGTATTCTGATAATACTAATTTTACTTTGACTCTTAATACCATTGCAGATACTGCAGCTATATATGGTCCATGTGCATCAAGCTTTGGCGGAAAGACTCATCATCAGGCTATTTTGGACTGCATTAGTATGTTGAGTGGCGAATCAACCACTGTATATGGTTATGATATGTGGGAAAAGGAAAGTCTCAAGGGAGAGGACAATCCAAGTGCACCTTACAATCTTACAGAAAAGAAGGTCCTTCGTACATTTTGCGGTAACAGAGAAACTACAGGTGATAGGGTAGAACTAAGTGGTCGTCTTATTGGTGGCTGCATGGATATTCTATTTATGCACATTGGCACTGAATTTGATCATATAGAAGAGTTTTCAAACAAATATCAGGACGATGGAATTATATGGTTTATGGAAGCCTGTGAGATGAACATTATGGACCTTAAACGATGCCTGTGGGCTATGGAACATGCTGGCTGGTTTAAGCATGTAAAGGGATTTATCTTTGGAAGACCTTATATGTGTATGGGGCAGCAATTCTTTGGCTCAACCCATTATGAAGCGATTATGAAGGTACTTGATAAATACAATGTTCCGGTAATCATGGATGCGGATATAGGGCATCTGCCACCTATGATGCCTATAATATCTGGGGCATGTGCAGATATTACAGTAGAAGACAATAACGTCAGATTTGAGTATGACCTTAGATAAAGAATGCTCTATTGACATATGCATTTAAGATGCAGATAATCTAAGAAATATTACAGATGTATTAAAATAGGAGTATTTCTTATCTTGAATAATAGACAGATAAACAGATTAGATGAGTTAAAGGGTATAGCCATGCTTATGGTTATATTCACTCACAATTCCTGGAGCTATAGTGATAGGCTCGTCATGGGTTTTCCTTTTTGGATAGACATGGCGGTGCCTATTTTTATGATGATTACAGGATATCTCAATGCTAAAAGTGCTATCAGACAAAATCAGATTAATATAACAGATGGATACCAGTTCAAAGACATCTGCAAAAAATTACTAAGATTTTATATGCCATATATTTTTGCATGTATGATTATACTGACCGCGGATTATATCAGAACAAAGGGCTATACCACCTGTGATTATATTGATGTATTGTTTTTAGGAAAAGCCAAATACGGCGGATATTACACATTTATGTTGTTTCAGTTGGTGGTTATTTTCCCTGTCATATATCAGATTATCAGGCGAAAACCCATTGCAGGGCTTACAGGCATATTGATATTTAACGTTATATTTGAATATGTCAAGGACTGGATTGGAATAGACTCAGTGGTATACAGAGTTTTGGTAATCAGGCTCATTTTTTCAATAGCTCTGGGAATATTTATTGCTGTATACAATAAGAAGATTCCTGTTATAATACTTGCATCAGGCTGTGTGCTTGGTGGAACGATTAATTATCTTAATTATTATTTGGATATGGATGTAGCAAATATCAATCGCTGGGTTACAAAATCATGGCCAGCAGCTTTATTTGTTTTTCCATTAATATATGGAGTCGTAAAAAATGATGCATCAAGAGAGTGCCGATGCAAACTTGTTGGGCTGATAGGTGCCAAGAGTTATCATATATTCTTAGCTCAGATGGTGTATTATTGCAGCTTCAAAGAATATATCTATGCTGGTATCGAGACAGTATTTTCTGGCCATTGGCAGGTATTGTTTGTTAAGCTAATAGTGAATATGATTATATGTGTAGGTGTCGGATTAGGCTTTGCGTATGTGTCAGAGCCGATTGAATCAAAGGTTATAGGTAGGCTTACAGGAAGATAGAAACAATGTGTAGTATTAACAACAAAAGTGAGAATATAGCAAAAATATTGGTTGCCGTTGTGGTGATTATTTTTGTGTGTTTGAATATCTATCTTGGGATAAGAGCCGAAGCAGAGAAGATTACGCCAATAATAACAGGTTCAGGAGAGACTGTAGTGTGCTGTGTTGGAGATTCCATTACCTATGGAAGAGGTCTTAAACACAGAAAGACTGAGGCATATCCTTCAGTACTTCAGGGATTGCTGGGAGAAGGTTATACAACACACAATTATGGATATAGCAGACGCTGTGCTATTAATGCTGCTGATTATCCTTATGTTATGGAAGAATACTATATTAAGACCCTTGAGTTAAACGCTGATATATATATCATCATGCTTGGAACTAATGATACCAAGCCTTACAACTGGGATGCTACAGCTTACCATGAGGACCTCAAGAATATAGTAGACAGCTACAAGATAACAGGGGCAAAGGTGTATCTTATGCAGCCACCTGCCTGTTTTACAGCAGAGGGATCAGATACAGTGGCATTTGATATTGACGGACAGATAGTAGCAAAAGAATTGCAGCAGATTGTAGCTCAAGTTGCCGCTGAAAGCGAGGTATCCCTTATAGATTTGTACACTCCAACCAAGGACCATAAGGAGTGGTTTGCTGACGGGGTACATCCTAACGCAGAAGGCACGCAACAACTGGCAAAGATTATATATGAGAATATGAAATAAAGTAAGTTATGGCAAAGCAGCAGGACAAAACAAATGTTATGCGTCTCTTGGAGCAAAAAAAGATACCTTATGGGAGACGAGATTACGAAGAACTTGAATCTACCAATGGAGAAGATATTGCAAACTACTTGGGGGAGAATCCCAAGCAGGTGTTTAAGACACTGGTTGCAATTGGAAAAAGCAAGCAATATTATGTGTTTGTAATTCCTGTTAATGCAGAGCTTGATTTAAAAAAGGCGGCATCTGCCTGTCATGAAAAATCAGTTGAGATGATAAAACAGAAGGATTTGCTTCCGTTGACAGGATATATTCACGGAGGCTGTTCCCCTATTGGAATGAAAAAGCAGTTTTCAACATATGTTGATGAAAGTGCATTGGAATATGAAAAGATTTTATTTAGTGCTGGTAAAGTGGGACACCAGGTCGAGGTGGCACCTTCTGGACTGGAGAAAATCATCAGGTTAGAATATGCACAGCTAATCTAAACTACGCCGCAAGCTTCTTTTGCAAGCATATCGGCTTCCTCATTACCAGGGATTCCGGTATGGCCTTTGACATGTACAAAGGAAAGGCTTAAACCATGGGACATGGCATCGTGCATGGTAGCTGCGTAGCTTTGAGTACAAGTATTTTTGGCTTGCCAGTCACCTGATACCCAGGCATTGATGCCTTCATAATCGTAATAGATGGTCATGTGATCTACACCTAGATCCATGGCCTTTTTTACTGCAGCCATAGCTCCGGAAATCTCTCCTGCGACATTGCGCATGCTACTCATTTCAGGCTCGCTGCCCTGCCCCATAATCAGATGCTTGTCGCCTTTTACAACAACAAAACCGCCGTATCCATACACACCGGTTGCTGTATTAAAAGAACCGTCAACAAAAGCATATACATCGGGTAATACTAATTCTTCAGTTGTATTAGATGCCATGGAAGTTTGCCCGCTATGTAGATATGCTATCGCTTCGGATTCGCTCTTAAAGCTTTTGTACTTGGCATTAGGATAGCCTGAAACCAATTCTTTGCACTCATCCCACGTATTGAATATTCCTGTTTGTTTACCAACTTTGATTGCGTAATATTTTTCCATATAGCTACTCCTTACTATTAAAGAATATCAGTTATTGGTTTTTACACAAGGGGAAATTGAGTTATATTAGATAGCTGTTAGTTAGACATTATTGACATTTGTTGAATATAAATATATTATACATATATCTATAGATGTCTAGTAATACACGAGGGGGGATAATTATAGTTGATTCAGTAGCAGC
>JABUSV010000163.1 GCA_021442555.1 Pseudobutyrivibrio sp.
AAGGTTACGCATGGTCATGTTACCCTCTTTGAAGGTATATACCCACTTGTTTGCCATATGTGTGTTCCTCCTAAAAAATACTATACGCTGTCAGAGAATCCCGCCGTCCTGACAGTCCGCTTCTATTAAATCATAAACCGTTCGTTATTTCAACCAAAAACTGTGTATGTTTTTGGTTATTTATATGGGAACACAAATGAAAGTGCTTTCACCTTGTTTATTAAGGTTAATTAGCCTCTATTGCCTCATACAGCGCCTTAAATACATCCCCAAGTGAACCTACTATGGATACATCATTTACAGGGTCTAGCTGTATATCCAAAGGCTCTTTATTAATAACGGCCAGATGTTTACCTTGAAAATATCTGATAAAAGAAGCAGCCGGATATACTTTCAGCGAGGTCCCTCCTATGATAATCATATCCGCATTGGCAATACAGTTAACTGCTCCTGAAACAGCATCCTCAGGCAGACCCTCCTGATACAAAGTAACATCAGGTCTTACTCTTCCGCCACACTTGATACATGTAGGTATATGTTCATTACTGTCATAAATATAATCTTCAGAATATTTGAATCCGCAGGTCATACAATAGTTTTTCAAGGTAGTACCATGCAGCTCATACACCACCCTGCTTCCGGCCTTTTGATGCAGCCCATCAATATTTTGGGTTACAACACCCGACAGCTTTCCCATCTCTTCAAGCTTTGCCAACATCTTATGTGTAATATTAGGACTAACATGTCTTGCATCCATTTTTTGTCTGTAATATTCATAAAATACCTTTGGATTACGTACCAGGCAGTCATTGCTGAGCAAATATTCAGGCTCGTACATATCAAACTGTACATCATGCTGATTGTATAACCCGTCTTTACTTCTAAAGTCAGGAACTCCTGATTCAGTAGATACCCCTGCCCCGCCAAAGAAACATATTCTTTGTGATTCCATTACAAAATCGATAAATTTTTGAATGTCTTTATCCATAATTACCCCTTAAAAAAATAAGACCCAGGCATTTGCCCAGGTCTGCTATAACTAACCTAGATTTGGCTGAGTACATTGACACAGTCATCACAAATCATGTCACCATGTTCCATAATATATGCACCGTCATAGGTTTCGGTAAACATCTGAACAGCATATTCAGCTACTACCAATACAATACCTGATATCTGTCTCCTGTTAAGCTTGAAGTTCAGACGAACATAGTAGGTATTGTCATACTTATATAAACAGCTGGTTATTCCCTCATATTTAGGAATCTCCTGACACAATCTAATGGCTGCATCGATATCTGGCACCACTGCCCACAGAGGAGTGCTCTCATACATATCAGTAACTTCATCGGGTGAAGCTTTCTTTGATACTGTATCTGGAATATTTTTTTTGCTTGAAAAGCTGTCCTGAACAGCGGCTATTGCAGTTCCTGTCACGCCATCCTGTAATCCGGTCAGATGTTTTTTTAGTTCCTCGATGGCTGTAGCAATACCAACACCAGCATCTGGCGAAATAAGTAAAGCAATATCTCCATCAGGCATAACCGTCATCTGTACACTGTATGCCTTGGCGCTGGTCTCCATTCCAAGTGTAGAACAAGCCTCTGCAAGAATATCTCTTATAAAGCTCTGAGTCTTCTCCTGATCACTGATGAAATCACCAAGCTCTATTCCGTTTTCTTCCATCTCCTGCTTAGATATGACGCATTTGATCTGGTCTTCACCAATCTTTTTGAATTTCATCAGTGCACCTCCTTCCTTGGATGGATGTTATGTATATCGGTAAGTCTCTGTGACACATTAATATTTTATCTAATATTACCAATATTGTCACGAATAAAAATGTGAATTTTCTGTATTTTAGACAATAGGTGTTTGTAATGTCTGAAAAAATAATCTATATCTTTATTTTACCAAACCAACAATAGAATTGATATCTTCAATATTCTTTCTAATCATATAATCCTTCATACCTTCAAGAATGTCCAAAGTTGCTGTTGGATTATAAAAATTAGCTGTACCAACAGATACCGCAGTAGCACCTGCTAACATCATTTCAACAGCGTCCTCCCAAGTCTCGATTCCTCCCATACCTATGATTGGAACCTTAACTGCATTTGCACACTGGTATACCATACGAACTGCTATAGGATGAACAGCTGGGCCACTCATGCCGCCAGTCTTATTAGCAAGAACAAAGCTCTGGCGTTCCACATCTATCTTCATACCAGTAAGTGTATTGATAAGAGAGATTGCATCCGCTCCTGCCGCTTCTACAGCCTTTGCCATTTCTGTAATATCTGTAACATTTGGAGAAAGCTTCATAATAACAGGCTGTTTTGCATGCTTTTTCACTTCTTCTGTAACAAGATAAGCCATCTTGGGATCCTGACCAAAAGCGATGCCACCTTCCTTGACATTAGGACATGAGATATTGATCTCAAGCATGTCAACTCTGTTTTCCCCTGCCAATCTGTCAACCACATTAATGTATTCTTCCAGGGAATGACCACAAACATTAACTATTACTCTGGTATTTTTGTACTGTTCAAGAAAAGCCAGATCTCTTTCTACAAAAACATCGATACCTGGATTCTGAAGTCCTATAGCATTGAGCATACCACATTTAACTTCAGCTACACGTGGTGTTGGGTTTCCTGGCCATGGCTTGTCAGCTACGCCCTTGGTAACGACAGCACCAAGCTTGTTAAGGTCAACAAATTCACCATATTCCATTCCAGAACCAAAGGTTCCCGATGCTTCCATTATTGGATTTTGAAATTCTACCCCGGCGATAGTTACTTTTGTATTCATTATAGCTCTACCTCCGTTGACAAAAATACTGGTCCATCAGCACACACTCTCTTGTTGTGCACATGACTGTGGTCATCTACATCAGTCGACTGACATACACAACCCAGACATGCCCCAACGCCGCAAGCCATACGCTCTTCCATTGAAACATAACACTTAATATCATGTTCTGCTGCATACTGTGCCAAAGCTCTAAGCATTGGCTTTGGACCACAGGCATAAATAACATCAGCTTCAATATTATTCTCTATAATTGCATCAACTACTGTACCACAAGTTCCAACTGAACCATCATCGGTAGCAATAACAAGCTCTGCTGCATTGTCAACGAATTCTTCCGTAAGAAACATGTCATCGTTACGGTATCCCATAACCGCTGTCACAGAACCCTCTAATTCCTTTGTAAGCTGAAGCATAGGTGGAACACCAATACCTCCACCTACGACCATAGGCTTTCCCCCCTCTAATGGGAATCCGTTGCCCAGCGGTCCTAAAATCTCTATGGTATCACCAGAAGTAAGCTTACTGAATTCGTCTGTTCCTTTACCTGCCACTCTGTAGACCAATCTAAGAGTTGATACATCTTTATCTATCTCACATATAGATATTGGGCGTGGTAAAAGTCTGCTGTGATCCTGACAATACAGACTTACAAACTGACCTGGTACGGCATAGTTTGCAGCCTTTGTCTCTATTATAAGACTGTAAACGCCTTCTGCTAAAACTGACTGTGATATAACCTTTGCTGTATCCTTAACTTTCATTAATATTCCTCTGATGTTATCTATTCTCTAAAGCCGAGTTGATGTCTTCTAACATATCTTCAACTGCTGCACGTGAAGCTTCAGCAAAATTTGCTTCACCGTAGTTTGCATACTTTTCCTGTTGATAAGCAGCGATAATTCCACGGCTTGAATTGATAATAGCTCCTAAACCATCCTCATTAAAGAAGTGTACAAGGTCTGCCCCCTTACCACCCTGTGCGCCGTAGCCTGGTACAAGAATGTAGTTCTTTGGCATTACCTTTCTAAGAACCTTACCCATTTCAGGATATGTAGCACCTACAACGGCACCGATATTTGAATAAGCTCCATCCATGCAGTCCTCACCCCACTGGGCAACCTTTTCGCCAACCCACTCATAGAGAGGCTTGCCATCGATAAGACGATCCTGGAATTCTCCTGAAGATGGATTGCTTGTTTTAACAAGTACAAAAATACCCTTATCATCAGATTTACATACATCAATAAAAGGATTAACTCCATCTGAGCCAAGATATGGGTTTACTGTAACAATATCCTCATCGAAAGGCTTATATGAATAATCACAATATATCTG
>JABUSV010000129.1 GCA_021442555.1 Pseudobutyrivibrio sp.
GTGTTATCTCCTCTAGTGTTAGACAAGCGCTGCCGCGAAGTGTCGTCGCTAACACTTCGTGTTATCTCCTCTAGTGTTAGACAAGCGCTGTCGCGAAGTGTCGTCGCTAACACTTCGTGTTATCTCCTCTAAAAAGCGCATATCAAATGTACGGTTCCGAAGGTGTATTGGATTGGAAGCACAATACAGTTGTTAGGAATGGTAAGGATTTTTTCAGTAATGGTGTATGGCGGTTCAAGCTGTAGCTCGTCGGAGTTCTCGTTTGAGACGTTGACGATGTATAGTCCATTGTGGAGGTTGCAGAAGTCCTGAAGAGCAGCTTCTACGTATTCGTTGAATTCTGTGAATTGCTCGTTGGCATAGCGGTTGGCAAATTCTACAGCGACTTCCTTTTCCATATCAAGGATCGTAAGATATTCTTTTTTGGCAACGAGCTTTTGGCACACTGCAAAATTAACAGGATATTCGTCTACACCCATTGGCTGCAGAGGAGTAAAGTCATCACCGATAAATCTTATAAGGCTGTTATATAATAACTCCATATACTTTATTGGGTGTTCTGACGCTTTTACTTCCGCAATCAAAAAGGCGTTCTCTATTAAGGCTCTTATGACATCACGATTGCCGATATCGTCTTCTAAGTCATAGAGCTTGTATTCGCTACGATATGTAAACAACAAACGATCGAGATCATCGTAAGTGATTATACCGTCCTCAACGAGAATCTGTCCAAGAAGCATATAATCGTTGCCTTGTATGTTTAAGAGTTCCCTTATTATATCTTCTGTGAGGTAGCCTCTTTCCATGGCAATCTCGCCAAAGCGCTTGTCTTCCCTTGTTTGAAGATAAAGACATTCCTCTATTTCCTGAGTTGTCATGTAACCTTGATGCAGGGCCAAGGTGCCCACTTTTAGACGGCTTTTGCTGGCACGCTGCATGGCAGAAAGAAGCTGTTCGTTTGTTACTATCTGACGTTGTAATAAATAGTTCCCAAAAAACTGTGTATACACTTATTAATTTCCTCCAAGTCGAAGTCGAGCTTCAAGAACTCTCTTGAGTTGTGCTCTATCAATAGGTTTTTGAATAAAGTCTTTTGCTCCGTTTTCAATTGCCATCTTAAGTTGACCCTGGGTGCCAATTGAAGATATTACAATTACTAATGCATCGCTATCATATGAAATAATTTCGGATAGAGCTGTAGTACCGTCTTTTTCTGGCATTACAATATCCATAAATACAAGATGTGGGTGATGTTCTTTGTATAGAGCTACAGCTTCGTCTCCATTTTTTGCCTCAATGTAAGTTGCCCCCTCGGCAAAACTGTTAACTGCGTCCATTACCTGTTTTCTTGATAAAACAGAGTCATCACATATTAGAATTTTGGTATTATTTAAGTCCATAAGAAAGCCCCCCTCTTATATCACTTATTATAGATAAATATACAACAAATTTATTATATATTCAAACAATTTACAGCAAATTGGAATGTGATAAAATAGTGAATAAAATATATGGTTATACATTGAAATAAAGGATGACCAACAAAAGAGGAGAAATAAGATGAATTTTGACGTTATGATGGTATTTGATGTGATTATTATTGCATTGGGGGCATATTTGTTTGCCCAAAGTATTATAGGTCTGAAAAACAAGACAGTACCATCCACTGTGGTTCCTGCTGAGGACATGGCAAGATGCAAGGATGAAGCGGCTATGAGCGCATATCTTTTACCAAAAGTTATTATTTTTGCTGTTATGTGTTTTGCATGCGGAGTGCAGGGACTTATTAATGATACCAAGTTAGTTGAAATGCCAAAGATGGTTAATACAGGGTTCTTGATCCTGTTTTTGGCTGGATGGAGTATTTTTTCATACTGTATAGTGAAGGCAAGAAAGAAGTATCTTCATTAAAATATCTGTTCGTCTTCACCTGTTCTTCACTTTGGTAGAAGATAATAACCCTCGGAGGGCTCTTGATGAAAAAGATTTTAGTAGTAGATGATGAAGAAAAAATACGTGCAATTATACGTAAATATGGTGAGTTTGAGGGCTATTATATAGAAGAGGCTACTGATGGCATGGAGGCTGTTAAAAAGGCCAAAGAAACTGACTATGATGTGATAATCATGGATGTAATGATGCCTGAGTTGGATGGTTTTTCAGCCTGTTCAGAGATTAAGAAATACTCGAATGTTCCAGTTATTATGCTTTCTGCAAGGGGCGAAGAATACGACAGGATTCATGGTTTTGAGGCAGGAGTGGATGACTATGTGGTCAAACCATTTTCTCCAAAGGAGCTGATGATGCGTGTTAACGTGGTTACCAATCGTGGCAGAGCTGAAGAGGAAAAGACAGCAGATATCTATCAGTACGAGGGCCTTGAGATTAATTTTACGGCAAGAATTGTCAGTATTGATGGAGCTAGGATAGATATGTCGCCTAAGGAATATGAACTCCTGTTTTATCTTGTCAGAAATAAAAATATAGCTCTTCAGAGAGAACAGCTGATTACAGAGGTATGGGGCTATGATTTCTATGGAGACGACAGGACGTTGGATACACATATTAAGCTCCTTAGAAACAGTTTAGGAGAGTATCGAAAGCTGTTGGTTACCTTAAGAGGTGTGGGATATCGTTTTGAAGGCTAAAAATATTAGTTTAAAGTGGATTATTTTCATTACTTTTCTAACCTTTGCCGTAGTGCTTCTTGGAGTGCTATGGTTTTTTCAGGTGGTTTATCTTAATGATTTCTATGTTATGATCAAGCGTAATGAGACGGAGAGTGTTCTTGCAGAGGTGGAAAGCATCCTTTATGAAGGCGATGACATAGATAAAAAGATAGACAAGCTTGCCGCAAAGAATAACATGGCTGTGTTTGTTACAGATAATACAGGATGTGCATTATATAATGCGGAGTATATCCATAACTCACAGATGTCCTCCTTACCTTATGGAATGTTTTTGGATTTTTATAATAAGGCAAAGGAGAATGGTGGAAGTGTAGTAATCGAATATGAGGGCAGCAAACTCAAGGAAGAATTGGAGGATCATCCATTTCAACCCGACGAGGATATGATTATCTTCGAAGATGAAAGTGATGATGGCAGATTACCCTACACCGTGATGGATGATAAAAGAGAGCCACGGCCTTTCGTGCAAAATATGGGCAATGATATGGCACAAAGCGTTATATATGTTAAGACTCTTGAACTTAACAATCAGGATGTGGTAATAATGGTGAATGCAGTGCTGACCCCTGTTGATTCAGTTGTGGGCACACTAAAAACTGAGCTTATGATTATCTCACTGGTTATGGTTTTAGTAGCATTTATTGCAGCTTTTGTAATATCAAGTGGAATATCAAGATCAATTGTTGATATAAACAATGGCGCGAAACGTCTTGCCAAGGGCGAATACGACACCGTGTTCAATATAAGAGACTACAGGGAACTGTCGGAGCTTTCGGATACTTTAAACTATGCAGCATCAGAACTTGGCAAAACAGATGCCTTGCAAAAAGAGCTTATAGCAAATGTATCTCATGATCTGAGAACACCCCTTACCATGATTAAAGGCTACGCTGAGGTCATGAGAGATCTCCCTGGTGAGAACACTCCTGAAAATGTACAGGTCATTATTGATGAGACAGAGTATCTGTCAGGATTGGTCAGTGATATGCTGGATATCAGCAAGCTTCAGGCTGGCAGTATAGAGCTTGAGCTTGACGAATATAATATAACAGAAAGCATCAGGCAGGTTCTAAATAGATACAATAAGCTGCGTGAGGTGGATGGGTATGTCATCGACTTTGAGTATGATGATGAAGTACTTGTTGTAGCAGACGAAAAAAAGATGTATCAGGTCTTATATAATCTAATTAATAACGCTATCAATTATGCAGGAGAGGACAAGAGGGTAATAGTCAGTCAGAAGGTGACAGATGACAGACTGTGTATTGAAGTCATGGATAACGGCGCGGGGATTAAAAAAGAGGATCTTCCCTATGTATGGGACAGATACTACAAAGATAAGAAAAATCACGTTAGAGCAGTACAAGGCACTGGTTTGGGACTTGCAATAGTAAAAAGCATTTTGGATTTGCATAAGGCTTGCTATGGAGTAAACAGTACAGAAGGCCA
>JABUSV010000099.1 GCA_021442555.1 Pseudobutyrivibrio sp.
CCATCCTAATTAGGATGGGCCTTAAGTTTACTTATTATACGCTTACTGCAAACAGCAATACCGCCACATAATAGGTTATCAGATTTAAATGATGTATTAATCTTTTTTTTCTATTGTCCTTAAAATGAAAAAAATACAAGAACACTATTAAACAATCAGATATAAAAAATAATACTCCTGCCACTGAAACTATTCGGTTTTCAGGAAGCATAAGAGCTTTTGCCATCATGGAGGCTACTATAAGCGAATATCCGGCACAAAAATATGTTAGCTTTCCCATATGAATATGAGCAAGCTTTTTTATTGCAAAAAATGCTGCTATAGCTGCCAAAGGTATTACCGCATTTATGGCACCTATACTGTTATTTAGCCAGTTCATGGCTAATATCAGACTTATATGGGCTATCACAAAGCATGCCATTCCTATTAGAAAAGCCTTACGTTCTTTTATTTGATTATATACAGCAAGAGCTATATCTCCTATCGCACAAGCCACAAGAGCTGTCACTATCCAGTTTCTATATATATAATCATCTGCTCCATAGCCATAGATTATACCTATTACCAAAAAGCCTATGCTGCTTATTGTTTTTAATGGTATATATAGCTTTTTGCTAAATCTATTATCACAGACACCTAATAGTACAACTACTATAGCCATATACATGATTATTAGCATTACTAATACCTTCTATATCCTACATGGTGCTGATTTAGGTTAATATGCATCTTTCCTACCATCTTTGGCACTTCTACGTTTGCCTTGTATTCGATACCCTTTAATTTTTCACCAGTTACTTTTCTTTCATATTCTCTGTTATGTTCAAAAATAAGATTAATGGTGGGGTTATATAATACAATTCCTGTATTTATTTCTTCTATAAATGCATCTATTCCATTCATGGTAAGTGCAATAAAGGAGCTCTCTTCACATAAAATCCTACAATAATGAGAATAATCATAAGCCAGTAATATGCTTGTATAAAGCTTTTCTTTTATTTTTATATGCACCGACGAGCGAACTCCTATGGGTTTTTTCTCGTCAAACTTGGTTACTATTTCTGCTATCTCATCATCAGATATTTTTCCAGAAATATATACCTTAAATCCTTCATATATCCAGGATATCATTACATCTACATCCCGATTTAATACTTCTTTTGCTTTTTCTTTAATATTGTTTTGTATTATATCATTACAGATTGATTCAAGCTTATCTATCTCTGTAATATCATATAGATAATCACCATTTAGCTTAAATACATGTACCATTTTTTCTTCCCACATTAAAAAGGAAGCCTCCTGATTGGAAGCTTCCAGTAATTACATAATTAGCCATTAGCCATGCTACATAATTCTTCCAACATCTTAGGAAGATCTGTTTCCATATTCTCTGCTGTAAACTGGCAAGTTCCTACCTTTTTGTGTCCTCCGCCATTATACTTGAGCATAAGACTTCCAACATCCATTGTCGCTGTACGATTTAAAATACTATAACCAACAGCTGCAGAACATCCAAGTCCACCTCTGCCGCTTACAATCCATGCAGATATATTCTGCTCAGGATACATGCTGTATATCATAAATCTGTTACCTGTGTATATTGGATCTACTCCTCTAAGATCAGAAATAATTACATTGCCTTCTACTCGAGTATATTTCGTAACCATCTCCTTGAATTTTTCAGTCTGCTCGTAGTACACATCTACACGCTCCTGCACATCAGGTAGCGCAAGTATCTGTTCAGTAGACATTACTCTACATGCTTCAAGAAGCTTTTCCATCAGCTGATAGTTTGATACTGAAAACTGTCTCCACCTGCCTAATCCTGTTCGTGGATCCATCAAAAATCCAACAAGAATCCATCCTGTAGGGTTCATCACCTCATCGATGGTCAGATTGCCTGAATCTACCTTGTCTACAGCCTCCATGATTTCTGTAAACTGAGGAAATTTCTCTGCACCACCGTAGTACTCATATATAATTCTTGCGCAGGAAGGTGTGATTCTGCTCTCACCTTTGTATTTTCCTTGAAGCTGTAATCTCTCGTGCTCACTTGAATGATGATCAAACCATAATCCACAGCCTTCTACATAAGGTACGTTAGCCAGGCAGTCATTCTCTGTAATTTCAACAAGACCATCCTGTAAATCCTTAGGATGCGCAAACTTCCAATGGTCGATAATCCCTGCCTCTAACAAAAGAGCACCACACACTAAGCCGTCGAAATCTGATCTAGTTACTAGTCTCAACTGAATACCCCCTATAGTAAAATATAAATTGTAAAAACATAACCCTGCATATGATATTTAAAACTCATATACACTCTATTAAAGATTAGTATAGCATAATATCTGACAATTCTTCATTAAAATTCGGTGAAGTTTTTTAATCTCTTCGATTTGATCTGCTTTGTGTAATAATAACTAGTCTTAATAACTGAATAATAGCAGAAATAAGTGCTGCAACATATGTAAGAGCTGCTGCTTTAAGCACTTTTTCAGCTCCCGTTATCTCCTCACCGTATAATATACTATTGTTTTCCAATATCATGATGGCTCTTTTTGACGCATCAAATTCCACTGGAAGTGTAATAAGCTGAAACAACACTACAAAAGCAAATAGATATACACCAACCTTGGCAAGGCCTGTAGAACCTAATATCAGCCCCAATACAATTATAGGCCAAGATAAATTAGAACCAATAGTAGCAAGCGGTACTGAACAAGATCTAAGCTTCAAAGGTGCATAATCCTCCTGATGCTGAATAGCATGTCCACACTCATGTGCAGCTACCCCAATGGCCGCAACAGATGTATTGTTATATACACTGTCTGAAAGACGAAGCACTTTCTCCTTCGGAGAATAATGATCTGAAAGATTTCCTCTTACTCTTTCTATGGTAACATCATATATTCCGGCACTGTTTAATATGGTCTGGGCAACATCCTGAGCTGTGTAGCCATTATAATTACCTACTTTGTCATACTTTCTAAATGTGCCTTTTAATTTCATTGAAGCAATTCCGCAAACAACAGCACTTATTAAAACCAAATAATATGTGTAATCGATATACATATTCTTCCTCCTTTATGTCCTCTTTTATGTGCTATAGTATACCCTATTTTACCTACAAAAAAACCCTTCGGTATAAAACCGAAGGGCATAATTAAATCTTAATCCTGTACGTATGGCATTAAAGCAACGTGACGTGAACGCTTGATAGCGCTTGTAAGCTGTCTCTGATGCTTTGCACATGTGCCTGTAATACGACGTGGAAGAATCTTACCACGCTCTGATACATACTTCTTAAGCTTTGCTGTATCCTTGTAATCAATGACGTTGTCCTTGCCACAGAATACGCAAACTTTTTTTCTTCTATGCATTGGTCTTCTTCTCTGACCGTCTGCTGGTTTATTAAAAGCCATGACTTAACCTCCTAATCTTAGTTAAAAGGCAATTCCTCCTCGATGCCATCAGGAATATTCATGAAGCCATCATTAGCTGCTGCTGAAGGTGCGAAGCCTCCACCAAAATCTCCTGATCCACCCTGTGAGTTCTTGCTCTCAGCGAATTCAACGTTTGCAACGTTGATCTCTACATTATAGACCATCTGACCATCTTTGTTCTGGTAATTGTTATTGCGAAGCTCGCCTTCCACAAGGACCTTGCTGCCCTTACGAAGATACTTCTCAACAAACTCACCCTGCTTTCCAAAGGATACACAATTAAAAAAATCAGCTGTTGGCTCATTATCGCGCTTAAATCTACGATCTACTGCAATTGAGTAGCGAGCTACTGCTGTGTTGTTAGCCCCACCGTATCTAACCTCTGGATCTCTGGTCAAACGACCCATCATAATAACTTTATTCATTTAAGAATTCCCCCTCTTATGCTGGTTTACGCCTCGTCAGCTCTAACGCATAAGAAACGAAGAACGTTGTCCATGATACGAACGTGATCCTCGATCTGTGCAGGAGCTTCTGCCTCAGCATCGAAATGAATGAAGTAATAATAACCTTCAGACATCTTCTGAATCTCGTATGCAAGCTTCTTCTTGCCCCAATCATCAACGTCTGTAATAACGCCACCAAAGCGAGTAACATACTCCTTTGCCTTTTCAACTGTGGCAGTTCTT
>JABUSV010000040.1 GCA_021442555.1 Pseudobutyrivibrio sp.
ATTTAATAGGAGGTGCCAAATGGATTTATCTAATTTACAGCCTGCAGATGGCTCAAAGCACAGCGATAACTTCAGAAGAGGCCGTGGTCACGGTTCAGGAAACGGAAAGACAGCTGGTAAGGGTCACAAGGGACAGAAGGCACGTACAGGCGGCGGAGTAAGACTTGGTTTTGAAGGTGGACAGATGCCTTTATACAGACGTATTCCAAAGCGTGGTTTCAAGAATAGAAACACTCTTGAGATCGTTGGCATCAACGTATCAGCTCTTGAGAGATTCGAGAACGGTACTACAGTAACAGTTGAGACTCTTGTTGAGGCTGGTATTGTAAAGAACCCTCGCGATGGCGTTAAGATTCTTGGTAACGGCGAGCTTACAAAGAAGCTTACTGTTAAGGCTAACGCATTCAGCGCAGGCGCACAGGCAAAGATTGAAGCCGCAGGCGGTACAGCAGAGGTGATCTAATGTTTAAAACACTTCGCGATGCTTTTAAAATTAAAGATTTAAGAAAACGTATAGGTTATACATTCTTTATGCTTATTATCGTCAGACTGGGAAGTTTACTCCCAGTTCCTGGCGTTAATGGTAGTGCTTTTAGCAGCCTTTTCGCGAACAGTGATAGTGCATTGAACTTCTTTGATTCAATCACAGGTGGTTCTTTTTCAGAGATGTCTGTCTTTGCACTTAATATCACACCATACATTACTTCTTCAATCATTATGCAGTTGTTGACAATTGCATTTCCTAGGCTTGAAGAGATGCAGCGTGATGGCGAGACAGGACGCAAGAAGATGACACAGATTACTCGTTATCTTACTGTAGCTCTTGCTCTTAGCGAAGGTATCGCTATGGCAATCGCTTTTGGTAGAAGCGGATATTTAGTAGAGTTCAGCCCACTCTATGTAATCATGGTAGTAGCTGCTCTTACAGCTGGTTCTGCAGTACTTATGTGGATTGGTGAGAGAATTACCGAAAGAGGTATAGGCAATGGTATTTCGATTGTTTTGACAATCAACATTATCAGCCGTATTCCTTCTGATTTGGCAACTCTCCAACAGCAGTTCATGACTGGTAAGACAATTCCTAAGGCAGTGCTTTCAGGTGTTGTTATTGCCTTGATTATCGTTGCTCTTGTTGTAATGGTAGTTGTACTTCAGAGTGCAGAGAGAAGAATCCCAGTTCAGTATTCTAACAAGATTCAGGGAAATAGACAGGTAGGCGGCGCTTCATCTGTTATTCCTCTTAAGGTTAATACTGCTGGTGTTATTCCTGTAATCTTTGCGCAGTCGATTCTTCAGACACCTGTTATGATTTGCACATTACTTAAGGTAAATGGAACAGGCTTTTGGGGTAAAGTGCTTGCTGGAATGTCACAGGGTAATTGGTTTAATCCTAACAATTGGATTTATACAATTGGCGCAGCAGTTTATGTGCTTCTCATTATTGGATTCGCTTATTTCTATACAGAGATAACATTCAATCCTCTTGAGATTGCAGAGAACTTAAAGCGTTCGGGTGGATTTATACCAGGTATCAGACCAGGCAAGCCTACATCAGACTATTTAGCTTCAATTCTTAAGCATGTTATTTTTATTGGTGCTATTGGTCTTTCATTAGTTGCAATTATGCCACTCATCTTCAACGGACTCTTCGGAGCAAGCGTTTCATTCGGCGGAACATCTATTATTATTATCGTAGGTGTTGTTGTTGAAACACTTAAGCAGGTTGAATCTCAGATGATGGTTCGTAATTACAAAGGCTTTTTAAATGACTAATTGATAGTCATTGTTTATACCTGAGAGATACGCAATTATTGCGTATCTCTTAAGGTGTTTATAGAGATATTTGATGAAATTGGGAGAAATGCTATGAAGATTATAATGTTAGGTGCACCTGGTGCAGGTAAAGGAACACAGGCTAAGCAGATTGCTGCAAAGTACAATATTCCACATATTTCAACAGGAGATATTTTCCGTGCCAATATAAAAAACGGCACAGAGCTTGGCAAGAAGGCTAAGGAATATATGGATCAGGGTTTACTTGTTCCAGATGAACTTACATGTGACCTTGTAATGGACAGAATTGCACAGGATGATGCAAAGAATGGTTTTGTTCTTGATGGATTTCCACGTACAATTCCACAGGCAGAGGCACTTACAGCAGCTCTTACCAAGATAGGTCAGTCTATGGATTTTGCAATCGATGTAGACGTACCAGATGAGAATATTATTGGTCGTATGTCAGGAAGACGCGCTTGCCTAAAGTGCGGTGCTACATACCATATCGTATCAATCCCACCAAAGCAGGAGGGTATCTGTGATACATGTGGCAGTGAGCTTGTATTAAGAGACGATGACCAGCCAGATACAGTTAAGAAGAGACTTGATGTATATCATGCTCAGACACAGCCACTTATTGAGTACTACAGCAAACAAGGTATTCTCAAGTCAGTTAGTGGAACACAGCCTATGGAGACTGTATTCGCTAATATTGTAGAGATTTTAGGAGAATAGCATGTCCGCTATCACTATTAAAACACCTGAAGAAATTCAGCTTATGCGCGAAGCAGGTAAGATTTTAGCTCAGGTTCATGAGGCAATGGCCAGGGAGATTCACGCTGGAATGTCTACATTAGAATTAGATAAATTCTGCGAGGAGCTAATAAGAAGTTATGGTTGTGAACCTAATTTTAAGGGCTTATATGATTATCCAGCCAGTGTATGTATCTCAATCAATGATGAGGTAGTGCATGGAATACCTACGGCTGACAGAATTATCTGCGAAGGCGATATAGTAAGCCTGGATACAGGAGTTCTATATAAGGGATATCATTCAGATGCTGCTAGAACAATCGGCATTGGAGAGATTTCTGAGGAAGCAAGACTTCTTATAGAAAGAACTCGTCAGTCCTTCTTTGAGGGAATGAAATATGCTACTGCAGGTAAGCATCTGTACGATGTATCAGGAGCCATTGGCAGATATGCCGAAAGCTTCGGGTACGGAGTAGTAAGAGATTTGGTTGGACATGGAATAGGAACCTCGCTTCATGAGGAACCCGAGATACCTAATTTCAGGAAGGGATTTAGAAGAGGTCCCAAGCTTATGGCAGGTATGACACTTGCTGTTGAACCTATGATTAACGCTGGCACTCCTGACGTGTGCTGGATGGATGATGGATGGACAGTTGTTTCCATGGACGAATCCTTATCAGCCCATTATGAGAACACCATCGTAATCACAGATGGGACACCAGAGATTCTTACCCTTACACCATCAGAGCTTAAGGCAATGGAGGAAAAGTAATGAGTACTTCAAATATAATGCTTGGTATGTCCAAAGCAGGACATGATATAAGACATGTCTATGTAGTAATCAATGAAGATGAAGATTATTACTATCTGGTTAATGGACAGACCAAGACAATAGATGGACCTAAGAAAAAGAAGAAGATTCATGTACAGCCAATCAAGTCTTTACCAGCCGAAGTCCTTGAGATTATAGAAGATGGTAAGGCTTTGGATGATATAAAGATTAAGAGAATTTTAAAGGTATATAATAGTCGACAGTTGACAGGAGGTAAAAATGTCTAAGACAGATGTTATCGAAGTTGAAGGAGTTGTAGCTGAAAAGCTTCCAAATGCTATGTTTAAGGTAGAGCTTGAGAATGGACATCAGATTCTCGCGCATATCAGCGGTAAGCTTCGTCAGAACTACATCAGAATCTTACCAGGTGATAAGGTAACAGTTGAGATGTCACCATATGATCTCAGCAAGGGACGCATTATTTGGAGAGATAAATAAGAGGTATATAATTGTTACTTTTCTCAGCCCCTTCCTCCAATGCGCACTCGTCGTCCTTACGGACTCCAGTCCCGGTGCTTACGCACCTAAGACTGCTTATTTGGAGGAAGTGACTGATTCCAGTTACATATATACCAACTTCCATATTTTACCAAGCGAGCTTGGACAATATGGAAGTTGGTATATATGTAGCTGAGAAAAGTAACATTGTATTAAATAAAAAACATTGACACTATATAAGTCCGCTTGTATAATGCAATACGGACGTTTTTAGGAATATAG
>JABUSV010000207.1 GCA_021442555.1 Pseudobutyrivibrio sp.
TTGCTGCAGCCGCAGCAGATGATGGCAGATGATAGAAAGATTGTAGATGAAGCCTATGCAGGTGATATTATAGGTGTGTTTGACCCAGGACTATATAGTATTGGAGATACTTTTACATCTGCAAAAAAGCCATTCACTTTTGAAGGTATTCCTACTTTTGCTCCTGAGCATTTTGCCAGGGTAAGACAGATTGATACCATGAAGAGAAAACAATTCATGAAGGGTATCACTCAGATTGCGCAGGAGGGTGCTATTCAGATATTTCAGGAATATAATACTGGAATGGAAGAAATTATAGTTGGAGTTGTAGGTGTTCTGCAGTTTGATGTGCTTAAATATCGTTTAAATAATGAGTATAACGTTGAGATTGGATTAGAGAATCTTCCATATGAGCATATCAGATGGATTGAAGGAGACTATGATATTAATAAGATATCAGGTACTTCTGATATGAAAAAAATTAAGGATTTGAAAGACAGACCGTTACTATTATTTGTTAATGCCTGGTCTGTGGGTATGGTTCTTGATCGTAACGAAGGACTTAAGTTATCAGAATTTGGTAGGGACTAAAATATGAAGGTTTTTGGTGATGTTACCTTGGCTTTGGCCAGTGAAGGTCGTCATAATAATCTTAACTTAATAAGACTAATAGCTGCATTGATGGTCTTTTATATGCATTCACTTATTCTATGCAATGGAGTAGCAGTTGAGGACATATTTGGAAAAATCAATATGGGCAAAGAGTACGCTGGAGGTACTGCAGTTTACATATTTTTTGTCATTAGTGGATTTCTTATTTGTAGAAGCTATGAAAGAAGTGCTACCGTTAAAAAATATTTTAAGGCAAGGTTCCTTAGAATCTGGCCTCTGCTGGCTGTGGTGGTAACTTTGATTACATTTGTTGTAGGACCACTGTATACTTACTTTCCTCTGTCGTATTATTTTACATGCAAATATACCTGGAAGTTTTTTATAAGTATATTTTTTATATGTACTTGGAATTATTTGCCTGGTGTGTTTGCTGACAAAATTATACCAAGCGTAAATGGTTCAATATGGACCATTATGTATGAGGTGATTTGCTATATTTTAGTTGCAGTTACTGGTTTTATATGGAAAAGACATCGCATTGCTGCCCCTGTTTTTACAGCTATTTTAGGATGTATTCATATCGCCTGGAAGATATTGGAATATCCTTCTATTGGTCCTATATCAGGAGATTTTATTAGCAACTTTGCCAAGCTTGGAATGCTGTTTTGTGTAGGTATGACATATTATCTTTACAGAGAAAAAATTAAATTGTCCTGGTGGCTTGTTCTTATTTCCGTAGTAGGACTTGAAATAGGGATTTTATTTTTTGATTTTCCTTTGTTTTTTGCATTGTTTGGTTCATACTTGGTTATGTTCTTTTCATTTTCAAAAACTTGGAAGATATCACAAGCATATGAAAAAGTAGGAGATTTATCTTACTGTATATATTTATCTTCTTTTACAATACAGCAAATTGTATGCAGTATTTTTAATAATGAGATGAATGCGTATCTTAACATGATAATAAGCCTGGTGATTTGTATTCCACTTGCTTATATTTCATACAGATATTTTGAGGCACCGCTTATGAAGCTAAAAAACAAATAGAATTGACTTTTACAGTCAATGTATGTATATTAAAGGACAGTGATTTTTGTCACTGTCTTTTTTTCTAATTTTTATTTCCCTTTTTATTGACAACATATATTAACTATACTATTATTATATTAATTAAACGAACAGTTGTTCCGAACGGAGGTTTTGCATAATGGCACAAGATGAAAAGTTAAGAGCCCTAGAGGCGGCAATATCACAGATTGAGAAGCAGTACGGTAAGGGCTCAGTTATGAAGCTGGGTGAAAATGCAGGGATGCAGGTTGAAACTGTACCTACAGGTTCTATTAGCTTGGATATAGCATTAGGTCAGGGCGGTTTGCCAAAGGGACGTATTATTGAAATATATGGTCCTGAGTCTTCTGGTAAGACTACATTGGCATTACATGCAGTGGCAGAGGTTCAAAAACGTGGAGGAATTGCGGGCTTTATTGATGCAGAGCATGCGCTTGATCCAGTATACGCTAAGGCTATTGGCGTCAATATTGATGATTTATATATTTCACAGCCAGATAACGGAGAACAGGCTTTAGAGATCACTGAAACCATGGTTAGATCAGGAGCTATGGATATAATTGTAGTGGATTCAGTCGCTGCATTAGTACCTAAGGCAGAAATCGACGGTGATATGGGAGATTCTCATGTAGGTCTTCAGGCAAGACTAATGTCCCAAGCCATGAGAAAGCTTACTTCAGTTGTAGCTAAGACTAATTGTATTGTTATTTTTATTAATCAGTTACGTGAAAAGGTAGGTGTTATGTTCGGTAACCCTGAGACTACAACTGGTGGTAGAGCATTAAAATTCTATGCTTCAGTCAGAATTGATGTAAGACGAATTGAGGCATTAAAACAATCTGGAGAGGTTATAGGTAACAGAACCAGAGCAAAAATCGTAAAGAACAAGGTAGCTCCTCCATTCAGAGAGGCTGAGTTTGATATTATGTTTGGTGAAGGAATATCGCGAGAGGGGGATATTCTTGATATGGCAACAGGTCTTGATATTGTTAATAAATCAGGTGCATGGTTTGCTTATCTTGGTGAGAAGATTGGTCAGGGTAGAGAAAATGCAAAGACTTATCTGAAACAGAATCCTGATGTTTGTGCTGAGATTGAGGCTGCAATTCGTGAGCATTTTGCTGAAGAGACTGAGATTGAACCAGGTTTGGTTGGCGGCGCTAAGAGAGATATTCCTACAGAGGTTATAGAATAATATGATTATTAAGGCTCTTATTCCAATTAATAAGGGTAAAAGCAAAATCTGTCTTTCTAATGGGACAGATTTTGTTTTATATAAAGGTGATATCAAAAGATACAACATTAAAGAAGGGTATGAGATAACTGAAGAGATCTATGGGTTGATATTTGATACCATATTAATACCCAGATGCAGAAAAAGAGCGATGCATCTATTGGAAAAACAGGATAGAACAAAAGAAAATATAAGACAAAAGCTAAAAGAAGGGGGCTATCCTGATATTGTTATAGATGATGCTATAGAGTATTTGTCTTCGTATCATTATCTTGATGATGAAAGATATGCAAATAACTATATCAGATTTCATCAAGATAAGAAGTCCAAAAAGAGAATAGCTGTTGATCTTATGGTAAAAGGTGTGTCTAAGGATATTATTGATAGAGCTTTGGAGGAGTCATTTATTAATGACGAAAAAGAACAGATTTTACAATTAATCGAAAAAAAACAATATGATAAAAATTTTGCTACACAGCAGGAAAGAGCTAAAATGTATAGGTTTTTAGCATATAGAGGATTTTCTGGTGAGGATATTTTAAAACATATATAGTGTAAGGGATTTCTTGACATAGGATAGAGTATTCTGTAAACTATACTTGTTGTAGTTTATATTCACATATACCCTATGTGTTGTAAAATCAATCAAATTAAATAAGGAGGTGCTCCTGTGGTAGCAACAATTATCGCATCAATTATAGTTGCGATTGTTGCAGTTCTTGTTACGCTTTTTGTTTCAAACAGCTTTCAGAAGAAGAGTGCCAAGTCCAAGGTGAAAGAAGCTGAGGAAAAGGCAAGATCTATTATTGATGAGGCTGTTAAAAGTGCAGAATCAAAGAAGCGCGAGGCTATGCTTGAGGCAAAGGAAGAATCTATTAAGCAGAAAAATGAGCTTGATAAGGAGATTCGTGAGCGCAGAGCAGAAATCCAGAGAAGTGAGCATCGAGTAGCTCAGAAGGAAGAAAATCTTGATAAGAAACTCGAAGCATGCGAAAAGAAAGAAGCTGGATTTAATGCTAAAGAGCAAGAATTGAACAAGCAACGTGATGAAGTTGCTAAGCTTAATCAGCAAAGGATACAGGAACTAGAAAGAATCTCTGGTCTTACCTCCGACCAGGCAAAAGAACAACTTTTAAAATCCGTTGA
>JABUSV010000205.1 GCA_021442555.1 Pseudobutyrivibrio sp.
ATGGCAGCGTCCTTTTCAAGATCAAATCCAGCTGCTATAAAGTCAGCATCTGTGTACTCGTCAGAATATCCGGTGCCCTCAGTAATACCATACAATGGCTTGCCGTACATCATTGCATACTTGTTGTATTCCTTTACTGCTTCATTGTATTTATCATCAGCTATGGCAACAGCTACCTCAGCCTTATCAACAGCTACAGCAGCATCATTAGCCGCCTGTACTGTATCATACACATAGTCAGCCACAGTCTTGTCAGTGCCATCCTCTGCCTGACCTACCACCTCATCTACGCTGGAACCTGCCTGTACCTTTTCAAGCGAAGTCTTGGCCTTGTCCGCTGCATCAATAGCTACCTTGGCCTGTGCCTGAGCTTCTGTACAGTCTGCATCTACATTTGCTGTATTCTCATCTGATACTATAGCGTCAACTGCTATCTGGTCATCTGTTACTGTGTCATTATATTCAGAGATTGTGTTGTTGATTGCATCTGTCTCTTTTGTTGCATTTTCAAAAGCATTATCAATAGCAGTCTCAAAATCTTTATCATCAACAGCTTTATCAGCTGCAATAGCTTCATCACCTACTGTATCCTTATCAGCCAGATTAAGTTCATCTACAGCCTTTTTGAGATCCTCAGCTGCTTTTGTTGCTTCATCTGCCGCTGCATCCGCTTTTTTTGCTGCTTCTGCCATTCTGTTGGCCTCGGCATCGTTAGACTTTTCTACATCATTAAATCTCTCTTGGCTCGAAACTACATATTCCTTCTCGAGATCATATTCCTTCACGTGGTTGTTTACAGCCATGGCTGTAAGTGGTTGTCCCATAGTTATAATAGCAGCCAGTGCTATGGCTATGGCTCTGATTACCTTCTGACCTGCCTTATCTTTTCTATACATTTGTACCTCCTTTGTATTCAAAGAATTTTCACATCATTTGCCTTCATTATACATACGCCCCGTACCTCGACAACCATCTTGTCACGAAAAGTCACTTTTTGTCACGAAAGGCAAAATATTGTGGTTTTATCTGTATTCTTCCGCCATATGTGGTACTTTATTGCCTTTTCTCTATTTGAGAGTTGTATGCCACAGTTTTATAATCATGTCGAGCATCGCGTTATCATAGCAAAGACTCACTAACCCAAAATTGCTTTTAATCACCATATGTAGTAATATGTGTATTATTCGATTGTTATACTGGAAGGGAGAAACGAAATGAAAAAATCACTAACATTTGTTCAGGCACTACTACCATTCATCGTAATGGCTGCTATTCAGCTGATTTTTGGAATTGTAACAGGAATTGTTGTATGTACACAGTTGGTTATGGAACAACCAGATTTAATAAATAATCCAACACTATATCAGGAAGTACTCACAGCACAAGTATCAGAGGTTATGCCTAACACTATTATGATTATACACATCACCAATGTTATTATCATGTTAATCTGGTTTATCCGTTTTAACAAGAAAAACAATACACCTGGTACATCATATGTAAAGAGTGCAACATTAAAAAACATTGGTATGGTAGTTCTTATTGCAATTGGGCTCCAGGGTGTAATCACATTTGGACTTTGCCTTATTTCTTATTTCAACCCTGAGTTGTTTACTGCATACAATGAGCTTTTAGAGCAGTCAGGTCTTACATCAGCTTCTACTCCTGCACTGTTATCAGCAACAGTTCTTGCCCCTATAGGCGAAGAGCTTGCTTTCCGCGGCATTACCATGAGATACCTTAAAAAAACTGGCTTATGCATTTGGGTTGCAAACATAATCCAGGCTGTATTGTTTGGCGTAGAGCATTTAAACATAGTACAAGGTATCTATGCTACAATCATGGGTCTCGTATTTGGCTACATCATGTACAAATATGATTCCATCTATCTTGCTATCCTGTTACATATACTTGTAAACACTATGTCATATGTGTTTGGCATGCTTCCACTTGATATGGAACGACTTCCTCACATCTTTGTAATGGGAATAATCGGTATCGCATTCTCAGTAGCTGCTGCGTATGCTACCATCACCAATCCAGCAGAAGTGCCTGTTGAAGCATCTGAAGACGCTACAGAATGCGCTTAAAATAAGCATCATCAGAATAATGCTTATTGGATTACAGATAAAACTCATACCATTGGTATATAAACTCATATTCTATTAGTACTATTAGTGTGTGGTATTTATACATGACATATGTTTAAATATACAAGAATTGTAACTGAGGGGTTGATGGTTCGCATATTTGCGCCATCAACCTCGTTTTATTTAGGAAGGATATACACTATGAAAAAAGTACTAACCTTTATTCAGGCATTCTTGCCATTTATCGTTATTCTGGCACTTCAGATGATTCTTATATTTGTATTAAGCATTATTGCAGGTACACAATTGATTTCAGAACAGCCAGATTTGGCATCAAATCAGACACTTTATAAGGAATTAATCTCAGCGCGAGCTTCACAGATGCTACCAAACGCTGTTATGATTCTGCACATTCTCAATGTAATTATCATGTTGTTTTGGTTTACTCGTATTAACAAGAAGGACAATACACCTGGAACATCTTTTAAGAGGAGCGTGACAATCAAGAACATCGTAATGGTGACTCTCATTGCAATTGGAATCCAGTGTGTAATAACATCAGGACTTAACCTGATCAATTATATGAAGCCTGAGCTTTTGGCTAATTACAAGGCTCTCTTGGACAAAGCTGGTATTACTTCATCTTCTGTACCTGGTCTTATAGCTGCAACATTTCTTGCCCCTATCGGCGAGGAGCTTGCCTTCCGTGGTGTAACCATGCGATATCTGAAAAAAGCTGGTGCAGGCTTTTGGGTTGTTACCATCCTTCCGGCTATACTGTTTGGCGTGCAGCATCTAAACATTGTACAGGGTATATATGCCGCAATCATTGGCTTCGTACTAGGCTACATCATGTACAAATATGATTCCATCTATCTTACAATCCTCTTGCACATGATTATTAACACCACATCATGTATAACCGATCTGGAGCTACTTGATACGGATAATCTAACGCACATACTAATAATGTGTTTAGTTGGCGTCATATTCTCAGCGGCAGCAAGATATGCTACCATCACCAATCCGGCAGTAGTGCCTGTCGAGACAACCTCAGACACCACACAATGTGCATAAAACAAAACCCCGGGAGCAATCTTTGCTCCCGGAGTTTTATTTCCCTTTATTTCAAATAATAGCCTTCAAAACAATAATATGTAAACTCTTCGCTATTCTCATTATATTCCAGGCCCAGGTATGAAACATACAACTCTGTCCCGTCGTCGAGCTTAAAAACATAGTTATCTGCCATCCACACATCTATTTCTTCGTCATCTCTGTCATATTCATGTGCAGTCTGAGCAAAATCGGCAAGATCTACAGTCACCTCTATATCGCTGCCTACCCCATAGAACTTAATATGGTTCATATCTATTATTTCTGATTTCTCCAAATCACGAGAATCTGCCTTTACCTCATACAACATATTATGACCTGCTATATCCATGGCATCCGTTGCCGAGGCTCTTCCATATGTTCTCGTAATCTTGGGCTCTTCGTCATGGCTTGAATAGGTATTCCTGTATTGTTTTACTAATCGGATTTGAGAATCAGATATGGCTCCCAAATATGCATCGCCCTTTTCAGTGCCCCAAAGAGCATCATATGCTCCTACAAACCTGCGTGCATCCTGATAGTCCAGCTCAACTCCTTGCTCAACCTTATTCAAGTATCTTTCGAATCGTAATCTCTGGCTGGTAAAAACCATGGAATCACCGTTTACCACTGGCGCAAAAAATGTTAGTGTGCTAATCAACGCCATAATCTGCAGCATGTATGGAAGCATCTTGTGCCTGTCCAACCTGTATAGAATAAGATATATGCACTCAACAATAATAAGCACACATGCAGAATAACGTGCATCTGTCAGACCATATTCATGGATACGTATACCTATGCATAAGACCTGCAGTGCGACAAAAGGAACAAAGG
>JABUSV010000063.1 GCA_021442555.1 Pseudobutyrivibrio sp.
GGGTAAGGATATACCTATGGATGCATTTGGTTTTGCATTTAACAGACATTTCATAAAAGATCTGATGAAGGATAAAATGGGCTTTAAAGGCTATATCAATACTGACACAGGCGTAATCCACAACATGGACTGGGGTGTTGAAGAATTGGACAAGGCAGAGAGAATCGGATTTGCTATAAATAATTCCAAGGTATCTCTTATAAGTGGATTTTTTGATAATCAGCTGGGTATGGAAATATATAACAGAGGTAAGAACGGATATTATGATGGAAAAACTCTGCCATATAATCTTACTTCAGATCAGGTCATTCTCACTGATGAAGCTGTAAACAGAGCTGTGTCAGAGACTATGACTGAGATGTTTGCTCTTGGCATGTTTGATGATTCCTATAGAGACAGTGGTACTGCAGCTAAAGCATGTGCTCTAAAGTCTGATTGGGACAAGGCATACGATGCCCATCTAAAGAGCGTAACGCTGTTAAAAAATGATAGTGTGCTGCCTCTTAAGGCTGATAAGTCACTTAAGGTTATAGCAAGGGCATATAACAAGAATCCTAAAGCAGCAAAAAAGGCAACAGACGAACTACATAAGCTTTTATCTCAAGTAACACTTGTAGATGATGCAAATGAAGCCGACGTAGCGTTGGTTTTTGTTACACCTGATTCAGGTAATTATTTTAATGCTACCAAGGGCTTTTTAGAGCTTGATATATGTGAAAACAAAAAAGTATGTGATGTGGATGATAAGGGCTGTCCTATAGACAGTATTCATGAGGAGACAACACTCTGTGGTCTGAAGGAGCTGACAGAAATAGCCCATAGAGTGCGAAGCAATGGCGGAAAAGTTGTGACTAATGTAAACATAACATTGGCCTGGCAGCTGGGCAATATTGAACCTTTATCAGATGCACTGTTGGCAGGCTACGACACTTATTGTGCAGCTACATTGGATGTGATTTTTGGAAAGTTTAATCCTGTAGGCAGGCTTCCTATCACTTTGCCTAAAAATGATGCTGTAATAGCAGTAAATGCAGATGGAATATGTGTATCACCTAATGATGTACCAGGTTATGTAAAGGATGAGTACATGCCTGATGCTATGAAGGATGAGTATGGTAAAGCATATGCGTATAGGGATGCAGCTGGACATTATTATGAATTAGATTTTGGTCTTGGTTATTAACGTAAAAACCTTGAAAGTTAATACTTTTTTCATTGTTTTCTTTGGAAAAATTACTATAATGGGATTAAACATATGACAAAGAAAATACAGGAGAGGAGATATGACCAAACAGATTAATGTCAAGGGATACAGTCTATCAAAGGATAAGCCTATGATATGTATTCCTATTGTTGAGAACTCGGCAAATGAAATAATCTCAAAGACAAAAATGGCATTAGAAGCTGGCGCTCGAATGATTGAGTTTAGAGCTGACTATTTCGACGGATTAACAGATGAAGTCGCGCTAAAGGAGTTGTTGCATGAGATGTGTCTGTTGTGTCAGGATGTGGTATTGCTTTTCACCATCAGATCGGTACGTGAGGGTGGAAGATGCAGTCTTGAACAAAGTGACATAGAGAAGATTCTTTTTGACGTAGCAAAGAGCGATTATGTCGATTTAATCGATTATGAGTTTTCTCAAAATAACAATGCAAAAGATGTGATTGCAAAGTTAAAGGAAAATGGCATTGTGATTATAGCTTCACACCATGATTTTGATTACACACCTTCTAATGAGGATTTGGAAGTGTTATTCGAGAGAATGGATAGCTGTGGAGCGGACATTGTAAAGGTGGCTGTTATGCCAAGAACATTTCAGGATGCACTAAGAATGATGGACATCAGTAATACTTTTGATATATCAGGCAAGCATCCGATAATAACCATGTCAATGGGAGAACTGGGTAAGATATCTAGAGTAGCATGCAGATTTACAGGCTCTATCGTAACCTATGCCAGCTTGGACAAGTCAAGCGCCCCAGGGCAGATAGCATTTAAAGATATGATTGTTTTATAAAAAAACTGGCGCTATGCGCCAGTTTTTTTAGGTATAAGTAAACCTGTGATTATAGTTATTAAACCCGTGATAAGCATATCTGGCAGTGTGCTGCCAACAGGAATATCAATGTGCATAAACATGCGATAGATTATAAAGCCAGCAATCCAAATAACAAAATTTATCCAATTAAAGGATTTTTCGCTGTTATCATTTTTAAAGATATAAAAATCTACAATCTGAATTGCTATCATTGGTGCAAATACTGAGCCAATAAAATATAAAAAGTCTGTGATGTCATACACAGGAAATGCTATGGCGCTGATTGTACCAAGAACTGCGGCGGCAATAGCAACCCATTTACTCTTTATTTTTTTGGATATAACTTCACTTGATATACCTGCAGAATATGCATCAAGGAAGGTTGTTGTGACTGTGGACAATACGATAATAATAAGTGCTACCAGGCCAAGTCCTGCCTTAACCATAATCTGGGCTATATCACTACAGCCTGTAAAAATGGCTGCTCCCATTCCTATAACATACATCCATGAACTGATAATTCCATATACAAGAACGCTTACAAGAGTAGCAAAAGCTGGTTTTTGTGCATCCTTGGTGTAGTCGCTGATGAGTGGTAACCATGAAAGTGGCATGGCAACTGATAGCTCTACAGCAGCACCAAAACTCATAGTCTCTGCGATACCAGAATCAACTATTCCATTTGTGAATATTACATAGCTTAATACAACGGTCAGTATAGTGAGTGCAAGCATGGAAACAGTGTTTATCTTGCCGAGGTTGGTTATACCTATACATATCCACAGGATAATCAGCGCTCCAATTACAAGGGCCCAGAACCATGAACCAATGCTTAAGGCCTCATTGGCAGCAAGAGCACCATCGTAGATCATGATGGCTGTCCATCCAACAAGCTGGACTATATTTAAGATTGCAAAAAACAGACAGCCCTTACTTCCAAAGCTAAGCTGAACTGTTTCCATGGCACTTTTTTCGGTGCGACCACCGATGATGCCAGCAAAAAACATCATTGTACATCCAATGATATGTCCAATTATTATGGCTAAAAATCCCTTTGTAAAGCCCAAAGGAGCAAAGTATGTACCAGTTAATATTTCAGCAATTGATACTGCCGCACCAAACCAAATCAACCCGTTTGAGACTAAGGAAGTTTTCTTTTGTTCCATTATTGTGCCTCCTTTGCAAAATCACTGTTTAGATTAAAGTTATGCATAAGAGGACCTGAACCATTACCTAAGTCTAGCATGGCCTCTAAAGCGCCTGAAATATAATCCTTGGCTCTTTGAATAGAAGCTTCTAGGTCGTAACCCTTTGCAAGATTTGCAGCAATTGCGCTTGATAGTGTACAGCCTGTGCCATGAGTATTGGGATTGTTAATTCTGCGGCCCTTAAACCAGATTGCATTTCCATTTGTGTATAGGAGGTCATTTGCATCGTTGATATTGTGACCACCTTTGCATAAAACTGCGCATCCGAAGGACTCATAGATTACCTTTGCTGCCTCTATCATGTCCTCCTCATTGTTTATCCTGCTGTTACTTAATATTTCAGCCTCAGGAATATTGGGGGTGATGACAGTCGCAAGTGGAAACAGCTTTTCCTTCATCATAGCAATTGCACTGTCCTCAGTTAGTGAGGAACCACTGGTAGCAACCATCACTGGGTCAACCACTACATTATTTGCTTTATAATATGTGAGGCATTCAGCGATTGTATTCACCAGATTTGGTGATGATACCATTCCTATTTTTACAGCATCAGGGCGTATGTCATCATATACACTCTGGATTTGCTGCTTTAAAAAATCCGAGCTTACCTCGGATATACCTTTTACGCCGGTAGTGTTTTGAGCTGTGAGAGCCGTAATGGCTGTCATGGCATAAACACCATTCATGGTCATGGTTTTCATGTCCGCTTG
>JABUSV010000183.1 GCA_021442555.1 Pseudobutyrivibrio sp.
TCCTTATTAGGAAGTGGAATCTCCATTCTTTCCAGTTCGACCTTGCTTATCATTGGCATATTACTTTCGGTCTGATGACTTATTATACATTTCAGTCCCTTTTCTGACTGCAAAAATGCCTTCAGATAATACGGGTCTACCATATTTCGGTCGACTCTTATGATATAAAGATTTCCATTGGCAATTACTTGTTTATTGGAGTCAAATACCGCAACCTTATATGGTTTTCCGTTTTTGGTTAGTAAAACATCACCAGGCTCCAAACTAAAATTCTTATACCTAGCGTCATCATCCTTGATGTTGGGCAAGTTCTCAACTTCAAAAACCCCATCATGTATATCACCTGGCATAAGGCATTTATACTCTGTCAGTTCTTCAGATTTCATTCGGTCAAACTCTTTACTGCCAATGCTTGCTGCTCGTTTAATACTTACTGCAAGCTCAACCAGAGGCCTTCCATTCTCATCTTCATTTTTGTTTAAGTATCTGCGTACATCCCATACACAAGTATCTTTTAGTAACTCCTCATTTGATACAACGACACTCTTATCTGTGTTCTTTCTAACTAAAGCAGCTATATCCTTAGCATCTGAGTCCTTAAAGAATTTTATTCTTGCACCTTTAAGTCTACCTTCTGAGCATATGTCTTCTGCGTTAATGAATGAAACTTCCTTGTTGCCACGGCTAAGAACCAGCAAAGAGGTTTGTTTCCAGGCATCGTCGAATAACTTGAGAGGCAAATTAATAACTGTTTCCACAAGGCCATTCTCAACGTAGTAACGTCTGGCGTTTTCGTGCTTTTGTGTCTGAAGATTGCTTCTATTGACAACAACCACCATCTTGCCACCTTCATTCATGTATTTCATGTATCCATCAATGCAAGCCCATGGTGCTGGAAAAGATGATTGATTTAAAATCTCTTTCTGTCGAGGCAAGATGTGTTCGCTCATGTCATCAGAGATTTTTGCGAAAAACAAATCATAGCCTTCATCATAATTTTCTAGGCTCCAAAACTCATCTATATAATCCTCTCCAGGTTTTATTAATCCTAAAATATCCTGTTTTTGACTAATAGGTGCAGCGTATCGATAATCTAAAGTTGTTACCGTGGCTCTTGTGCTCGGATTTAAAAGTCTAAACTTTGCCAAAAAGCTTCCTGCTCCCTTATCATGGTTTGCAATCACGCTTCCTTCCTGTACCTCTACCAGTTCGTTTACGAGTAATGCCATACTGTCAGGTATCCTGTCAAAACCAAGGTATCTGTCTCCAAAAAGAACACAAGCCTTAAAGGTGTCAGCGTCATACTTGTCCTTTAACGCATAGACATTGTCCCATATTTCACCCTCATACAATTCGTGGGCCCTATAGTTCTTGTATTGTATCTCTCTTGGATCACATGGCTCCGCCAACAAAATATACGCATCACATAATACAGAAACACCCAAACCATATGATGGACCCAAAATCTCATAATCACCGAACTTAGTTCCTGTAACCTCAGGATGCTCCTTAACCATCACCATCATATATGCTGCATACATTACGGTCAGATCAACATCAAAATTTGACTTAACAGTAGCCTTCTTCAGATCGTCCATAGCTCCTGTAATGTCGATTTCTTTTAATCTTTCATATTCTTCTAAAGTCATCATAATTTAAATCCCCTTCATTAATATTATTAATGCTCGCCCACCACCATCTGGTGATGGGCAAAGCATATTTAAGTTAAAGTAGCGTGTCCCAGATGGAATCAAGTTCTTGTTTCATGACTTTGCGATCTTCGTCACTTATATTTACACAGCCATCATTATTGTGGTCATATTTTCTGTTAATAGCCCGTTCTTTTTTATCATATTCGATGACTAATCTTGTAGCCCACTGTACAAACTCATGAACCTTTTCATCATCATAATTTGATAAGAAGTCACCGAGTACTTTGCCATTATCAGCGTTACGTTCATCAATACTATGGTCAAGGCCAAAGAACTTTGGAGCCAGATCAATGAAATATTGTGACATATAACGCATATCCATAACTGGAATGTAGCGTTCAAAATGACCTTCATTTAAAAGCTCAACATCAATACCTACTTTTCGGCCATTGATATTAATAAAGCACTGGTTGACGTAATCTTCGATTTCAGCCTCAACCGCATCAATTAAACTTTGGTCAACTGCTACGCTATTAAGATAGTGAAGGATTACATGATAGAAATGGTTTGTAGCCTGCCACTCAGATACATGGATGTGATTAAGAATTTCAATCATGTTATCGGGAGTTGTCATTTTATCATCAGGGCCAAGATTACTATTAAAGAAAGCTACTCGCTCATCTACGACTGCTTTTTCAACATCAGTACAATTATCAAAAAAGAAACGAACACCAGCGTTATTCATATTTGGTTCAACAACATCATTAAAGATTTTCATGGTATATCACCTTTCAAAAAAACATATTGATTAGGAACATTACAGTTGGCTGAAGTTGCAGTGGCAAGACCAGCCAACTGTTTTAGTTACACATTTATGAAATGAGGTAAAAAGATAAATGTGTATGAAAGTGAGGTATGCAAGCATTGCAAAGATGCAGGTCAAACATGTCGACGTCATAAACAATGTTTGTTGCATTTGCGTTGCTCGGTTTTATATAACCATGGTTTATGTTGATATAATAAGGCCTCAGTTCTGCGTTTGCAAGCAGAACTTCTTGGTTATTTGTAACCATTTTTACGAAGGTTAAAATACAGTAACGGTGAAATAGACATTAGCTTTGTTTTGCATGACAAGCTTACTTCAGAATCTGTTTTGCAATTTCTTGTTAACAAGGAGCCCCGTGAGTGCTTTTTATCTGATATAATGGAGGTAGATACAGATACGCTTCAGCTGGTTTTGATGAACAATGGGGTGAATGTTCTTAAGAAGCTAAAGGGTGTTGAGGTGGAGCATGCGTATATACAGTAATATGAAGGTATTTTTATGATTTTAGTCGGATTTGATTGTAGTAACTGCATACACAAACGTCCTAAAAAAGATGGTTGGATATGTGCTTGCGATGCATTTCCTGAAGGGATTCCTTATGAGGTATACTATGGAAAACCAAGTGAACTGGCTGAATGCAATGATGGTATAAAGTATGAAATGGATAGACGGAAGTAATATAGACATTAAAAAATATTCAGGCGAAGACCTATGTGAACGAATAGCAGATGACATGAGTTATATCAATCAACAGTATTGGTCAGATTGTCCTAATTTCATACAGACTGCTATGTATATTATTGACTTTGATACTGTATTGAATATGGAGGGATTTCCAGTTCCTTACTATGGCTACTTTACCTCTGAGTATTATGCTAAGATTGTAGATTCTTTTCGACTAATTGGAGATGACAAGGATTTTGACATCCTTTCCAAAGCAGGAAACATTGATGCTAAATATAGTAAGCTTCTTTCCGAAGCAAAAGGTTCCAAAAACTGGGATACCTTATACGACGAATTCAGCAAAGAACTTGATGAACTGGAGTCAGAATTATATTCGAATCGTGATTTTGATTTATGGTCACTATTATATGAATATTTAGATGT
Organism: Pseudobutyrivibrio sp.; assembly: GCA_021442555.1. Taxonomy (GTDB): domain Bacteria; phylum Bacillota; class Clostridia; order Lachnospirales; family Lachnospiraceae; genus Pseudobutyrivibrio. Next base: position 3,586 of record JABUSV010000183.1, read on the forward strand.
GCAAATCAGGTTAATTTAAACTTTATACTAAAAAGAAAAGGAATAGGCCCTCAACGACCTATTCCTTTTCTCTTGCCTGTGATAGCACACTTGTGATGACCTCTGTAAACTTCTCTAATCTTTCTCTTTCATCCTTGGAGTTAAGGATGTCTGATTTGATAGCTTCTAGAAGCTCTTCAAAGGACATTTGGTTAATGTATTGCTGATTTGATTCAGAAGCCTTACCAACCTTAAGTAGGTCTTGACGAACCTAAAAACCCTCTAATCTCTTCAATAAGTCTCTTGCAGTCCTCTCTGCCAAGGTCATACACTTCCTGAAGCTTTGTCTCATCCTTTTCAGTCTTAGATATTGTGAT
>JABUSV010000029.1 GCA_021442555.1 Pseudobutyrivibrio sp.
GATTCTGTTGTTAATCCACTATGTGCATGATTGCTCACAGCAATAGCATCTCCCAGAAAATATGAAAGCATCTGGCCCCAGGCTGCATAGCTGTTCCATGGCAGATACGGATAAGAACAGCATTGGTCAGTAACTGTGCTGTCACCAGCAATATACATTGTAGGTCCGTCCCATGGACTATATTCAATCTCCTGTATACTAAGATTTTTGCCAATAAGTGTAACATCCAAGGTCAAATCTTCATCTGGCATATCTTTTCCTCTTGCAATAACAGGACAGACATTTGCCAAGGCAGTTATCTCAACAGTCTCATCAGTTTCAAGACTTCCTATATATGCCAGACGTCTTCTACCTAGATAAACCATGGCATTACTAATAGCATCATGTGCCTTAAGCTTTATTCTGACAGAATAATTTCCTTCTTTTGGAATATCACACACGAAGGTCAAAGGAATCTCTCCCTGCCCCGTATAATCCACATATACACCATCACTATGATTTTTAAGCTTTGTAATCTGCTCTCCCTCATACCAATAGACTTCTACAAATCCATCATTGAGCTCTGGAATCTGAAGTCTGTCATATTTATTTCTATTTACCTCTGTTAGAAAACCATGCTGCAATCCATCACCAATCGTATAAAGCTTATCTGACGATACATAATCCTTCTGATTTTCATTAGTAAACTGAAATCTCATTACAGAGCTCCATCACTTCTCATATTGTCAAAATCAAGGACAGCTGATAAAAACGCCAAGGCAAGTCCCTGGCCCCAACCCTGAATCCAGTCCTTGGATATTCCTCTATAGCCCTCTCTGTCTCTCATGACAGCAGTTCCACCTGATACGTTAAGTACTCTTCCATCAGCACTGACGTTGTTCTTCAACCCCTCAATAGTCTTTTTTATATATTTGATATACAAAGGATTGCCCTTGTTAAGTAAAGCTGCTGCTATTCCACAGCTGGCAGAAAGCTCTTCGTAAGACTTATCATCATCTAATATGGTCCTCCAGAGTCCGTTTGTGGTCTGAAGCAGTTTGATTGACGAGAGCTGTTCATTTAAAGCGCCGACTATCTCCAAGAATTTTGGATACAGATATGCCTCTGGCAAAATCCCCCCCACCTTGCTCATGGTGTATGCTGCCCATGCGTTGGCTCTTCCCCAGTAAAAGCCTGACATATGATCTTTTGTTATATTGTTGTAGCCATGATAAAAAAGACCTGAATCAGGATTTTGCAAATACTTTATATGCCAATAATACTGATTTAAAGCATCCTCTATCATATCCTCGTCTTTTTTTATTACACCTACTCTAAGCAACAGATACGCTGCCATAAAAAGAGTGTCGGCCCAGCACTGCTCTGGAAAATCATTGTTAGCTGAGACTGTGTGTTGAAGCACATTATCTCCAAATCTAAGAGCTTCATTTCTTATGTAATCAATCTTGGTCTCTAATATATCCCAGTATCTTTGATCCTTTGTTGCCTCAAATAAAGTAATAAGACAATGTCCCATGGCACAGGCATTCACAGTCCATACCTTAGGCAGTCCAAGCTCAATATACTCATCTATTCTATCTTTCATGAGATTAAGGTACTTTTCATTTTTTGTAATCTCATAAGCTCTACTGATGCCATAGTAGGCAACGCCACAAGGCCAGTCCCAGGTCATATCCATCCGCATGGTTCTAACGACTATCTTATCAATAAGTTCTTCTATTTCTTTTGTATCTATATCTAAATTAACCATATTTTAGTCCTTTCTTTTCAACACTCACAAGCAGCATAAACGGTTATGCCTCTTGTCAATACTGAGAATTTGAAAATAATTTTAGCACAGCCCTCCAGCATTATCTGAAGGGCTGTACCATATTAATTTAAAGGAAATGTATTATAAAAAAGATTAATTGTAGTTGCCTGCATTAAATGCTTCTGTCTTTTCATCAATGATTGCCTGGTAACCAGCTGCAAGGTATTCCTTTGAAGCTTTCTCATAGTTGGCCTCAAAATCAGCCTCTGAGCCCATAACTACCATGTCTCTTAACTCAGCGTACTTAGAGAAAAGTGTATCCTTATACTCATCATTTGCTGCGATAGATACCTGGAACATACAGTCAGGTGAAGCATATCCGCCTTCGTAGCAAGCCAGCTGTCCCTCGTAGTTAGCCTTGATGTCCTTTAACAGTTCATCGGAATCAGGATATCCTGCTGGAGCGATTGCCTTGATATCAGCATCAACATCACCAAGCGAACGAGTAGCAGTAACCAAGCACCACATATCAACGTTGTTGTTGTGCCCCTGCTGCTCTTCAATTGCAGACTGATCAGCAACTGATGTCATTACACCATTCTCAACAATGTAGTTCTTGCCTTCAAAGCCCCACTGCATTGTCTTTAAAACATCTGGCTGACTCATCCATTCAAGATACATAGCAACAGCCTTCATCTGGTCTTCGGAACATGAGCTTGAGAATCCGATGTACTCACCAAAGATACCGTTTGGTCTGAATGCTGTGTTTGATCCGTCAGAGAACTCCTTAACACCTGGATTTACTACGATACCAAGCTTACCATCTGGGTTGTTCTCATAGAACTGGTTTAATACATCGATGTTATTTGTTGAGTAGCAAGAATATGTCATGCAATCACCATTAACAAAGTCAGCAATTGCAAGATCTGAAGTCCTTGTATTGTACTCATCATCGATATAACCCAAGTTATATAGATGATTCTGTCTCTTTAAGAAACCCTTTTGAGCCTCTGTTGAAAGTGCAGGAATAGAGTAATCTCCAGTTGTAGCCCAGAGAAGGTCGTCCTGTGGATATGTTCTGTAAGCATAGTTCTGGTCTACACCATTTCCTTCAACTCTACTGCCACCCAAGATGTGGTCGCCACAGAGTCCAAGGTCGTAGATTTTAGCATACATCTCATCCTGATCCTTAGGATCAAGTGGATACTCGTCATAACCTGCTGCCTCAGCCCAATCAGCGCGATAGAAGGTTACGAACTGATAGTTTGTCTTACCATAAGGTCTTGTACCTATAAGAAGAACTGTCTCACCGTTGATATCTGTGTAAGCATCAAGGCCATTCTCTTCCATAGCAGCCCAATAGGTTGGTGCAATCTGTTTGAACCACTCAGGATCATAGGTCTGGAAGTAGCCTTCATTCTGATAGAGAGTTACATCTGGATAGTCATACTCGAAGCAGATAGATGGGAGGTCACCTGCTGCGGCGTCCATGGCATAGAGGTTGTTCTCATCTCCTCTGTGATAAGCACGATATGTAACTGTTACATTGTACTTGTCACCAAACTCAGACTGTACCCATTTTGTCCAGTAGTTGTCAGCTGCATCAGCTGCACCGTTAGGTGTGTCTCTCTGATAGACTGGAATGATGATTTCGACATTGTCGGCAAAGGCTTCAAAACCATCAATACCTGCTACTGCATCTGTTGCTGTAGCGTTTTCTGTTGTTGCAGCAACGTCCGTTGTAGCTGCATCTGTTGTTGGCGCCTGCTCACTTGAACCACAAGCCACCATGCTCACTGCCATTGCACCTGCGAGGCCAACTGACATAAGCTTTTGAAGATTTTTCTTCATAATTGTCATCCTCCTTAAAAGTGATAAACATTTTGTGTTTTTGCACACTACTTTTTTATTTATGAAAACCGTAAGAACCCCCGTTTTCCCCTAAAAGGCGCTTAGGTTAACATCGAATGAAATGATTCAAAATAAGGAAAAGATTCAAATCGAAGATTTGAATCGAATCTCAGCAAACTGAGATTCTAATGTCACGACTTTCAGTCGTGACTAACCTTTAACTGCTCCTACCATTGCCCCCTGTACAAAGTACTTTTGCAGGAATGGGTAGATAATAATGAT
>JABUSV010000119.1 GCA_021442555.1 Pseudobutyrivibrio sp.
CAACAATACTTTGTGGGGATTTTCACAGTTAAATCACAATAAAATTTCAAATGTAAAGCTTTCTCAACATTGACAACAAATAGCTTTAAGAGTATATTTCCCCTCGTATTTGTATTTGGAAGGATAATCAATCTATGTGGATGTTATTGGTTCTCTCTTACGGCATCATCAAAGGTATAAGAGAGATTTGTAAAAAGAAAGCTCTGGATAAATACTCGGTAATTGAGGTTCTGACTGTGTATACTGTGCTCTCAACCCTGTTACTGCTGCCTACAATACCTGATGTGGGCGGGCTTGGCACCAATCAGTATCTCGGTATTGCCTTCAAATCCTTCGTTCTGTTTATCGGCTGGATTATGGGTTTTAAAGCCATAAAGCATCTGCCAATAAGCATGTATGGCGTCTTAGATCTGTCCAGAGTACTCTTTGCCACCTTCCTGGCTATTACAGTGCTACACGAAGAGCCTACCGTTACCAAGACTCTGGGTACCGTATTTGTATGCGCTGGTCTTTTATTTTTAAAATTCAACCCAAGCGCCATCAAAGATAGCGCTGCAAGAACCAACACCTTAACTGATATTTCCATTGCCAAAGGCTCTACTGCATGGTATGTAGCCCTTGCTCTTATATCCTGCGTACTTAACGCTGTCTCAGGTCTGTTGGACAAGATTCTCATGGGTACCATGACCAGCACTCAGCTACAGTTTTGGTACACCCTATTTTTATCAATATACTACTGCTTATATGTACTCATCACCAGAACCAGAATATCCAAAGCTGTGTGGAAAAACGGCTGGGTATGGTTGTTGGCTATCCTCCTTCTGGTTATGGACAAAGCCCTATTTATCGCTAACGCCGACCCTGACAGTCAGGTAACCATCATGACCCTGATCAAGCAATCCGGTGTCATCGTAACCATCCTGGCAGGCAAACTTATATTCAAAGAAAAAGATATCATACACAAGCTTATATGTGCAGCAATCATCATAGTAGGCATTATTTTAGGAGTCCTGTAAGGGACTCCTTTTTGTAAGCTTAACCTATATAGAATTAACAGTACATGCATATAGGTCAATTAATTTTACTGCACAAACTGTATTACATAGCTTGAGATATTATCCATCACGATAACTGATTTATATTGGTCAAGCTGTGGCTTGTAAGGCAGCTGAAATACCAGATCACTTCCATCCATAAACAGCACACATGCATTATTATTTATAAGCGCTACATTCAATACCTTAGTGTTTGAATGCTTTTCCACCAGCTGTGTTACCAGCTTTGTCTGATCCTTGTCTGAGAGCAAATCAGCGCTTACTCCAACTACGTTTACTTTCTTGTTGTTTACTACCATTATATTCTCCTTTGATGTATGCAATAACACCTTTTTTTGTTTACTGTTTGTATAATGCGACACAACATTGATTATTCTGTGAAGGTTTTATTAAACTTGTATATGTTTTCTTTTTTTCTCTTACAGCGGAAATAATACCGTATATCTCTCTTATTCATTTATTTATTCATATATGATATGGTTGTATTATAATCTCATATCAGACAACATATTTCATTCACATTGAAAGAGGTAAATATATGAAAAGATTAACAAAAGGAAATGACACTATTATCTGTGGTGTTTGTTCAGGCATAGCCAATTACTTAAATATTGATCCAACTCTTATCAGACTCGGTTGGGTTGCACTTACTTTCTTAGGTGGTTCAGGAGTTGTAGCTTATATTATTTGTGCCATTGTTATGCCAAATCACTAAATACCTTCCTTAAAAAGGCTCCCCATCATCGGGGAGCCTTGATTTTTATCTTGGTTTTCTTCTGTCATTATTAATATGATAATCTCTTTTTTCTACATACATTCTTGCATCAGATTCCTTTTCAAGCTTTAAAAAAGTACAGTCATCTATCTCGCAGGAACATACTACACCTTTGGAAAATGACAGTGTCTTTGAGTACTGTCCACTCCAATTATCTCTTAAATCCTCCATTTTTCTAATGGCTTTATCTGCATCCTTTTTGGTGCCTCTGAATACTATGAAGAACTCATCTCCGCCCATTCGATATATTCTACCTATTGATGAGAAGGCAAGCCGCATACAGTTGGCAGTTGCAATAATCAATTCATCACCTGCTGCATGGCCCAAAGTATCATTAGTCTGCTTTAATCCATTAACATCTATTTCTATATACCACAGGTCGTCACCTATGCCCTCTGTCTGAATATGAGCCACAGCTTCTTCATATGCATGTCGGTTGTATAAGCCAGTAAGCTCATCTGTGTTGGACATAATAATGAGATTGTCTTCTTTTTTCTTGATATCATCAATATCCTGAGCAGCGATGATTACTTTGTCAAAGCTTTCACCTTGGCCACTAACTCTGATAAAAGTAAATCTCAGCCAGCGATTATTTGAAGAGACAGCCTCTACGGAGATACTGTTTTTATCCGCCATACGCTCTGAGAGAGTGGAGTAATCCGAAAACTTCTCCATCATCTCATAATGAGCTTCGCACACCAGCTTGTGCATTATTCTCCAAATTTGTTCCTGGAATTTTTCCTTGTTCTTTTCATATATGTTAGTGTGGAAGTTATCAGCCTCCCCTAGAACTTCATATCTTTTTGCCACAAAATCAATCAGATATGCCCTGTCATAAATCTTTGCAAAAGAAGACAGAATCTCGTAGTCCCTGCGTTCCTTTGCAAGGGCTGTTTCCAAGCTCTTAAGGTTTTTAATTTCTTTCTTTTTAGCGGCGTCTATATTCTTAAACATCAGCAGGCATCTGGCAACTGTACCATCTTCTAGGACATTAGAAGGTACTACTGTTATTCTGAACCAACCTGATGTTGTTGTTTCAATCTCAGCAACAACTGACTGCTTTCCCTCCAACTTTTCAGCCAGATAGCCGATATCAATAAGCTCCTGATACGCTTCCTTACAATTCTTACTTAGAATATACGTAAAAGGAACAAATATGCTTTCAAATGTAGGTGCATCCGTAGCGTAATCTATGAACATTCCTCTTGCATCAGACAGAATCTTTATGGAACCATCTGTAAGATTCAGACTAAGCACTGCATCAAAATGCTTTTGAATGGATTCACTAATCTCTATCTGCTCCATGAGTCTGTCATTGTAGGCAGTAACATCCTGCAGATAGCCTCTGACCATTACACCTTCACCGGCGTAATTCTTGTCCAGTATTCCACCACCTCTAAAGGTAACTATTCCCTTTACAGGATGATTGTATGTATATATTACTTCGTTGGCAACTCCGGAGCGCATCTTTAAAACGCTCCTCATAACCATGGCCTTCTGATCATCACAGGTATTGTTATACCAGAAATCATAGGTCTTATCCGCTCTAAGAGGTTCCAATAGACCAATAAGGTCAGCCGCATTACTGTCTACGTAAAACTTAGGTTCACCTTCGTCAAAAATAAAATACCACAGGCCCATATTGGCACCTGCTAACAAATCTGTAGTTTCCCTGTACAGATTTCCACTTTTTTTAGATTCAGTAATATCAATGAGGCTTCGTTGGATAATAGGTGTACCATCAGCCTGATATAGCATTCTGATAGTGCCGTAGCACATCCTCTCACTTCCATCATCATGAATAACACGGTACTCACAATCCACCACTTCATCATCAGAATTCAATCTGTCAACCAGTTCATGTAGTACTGCAGCATCTTCTATGGCAACAGTCTTGGCAACTCCATCAAATCCATCTGCTAAAAGCGCTTCCTTGCTGGTATATCCCAATATTCTTAGGGCCGTGTCATTAATATAGATGAGTTCTTTTGTATCCTTAACATACTGCATTATTCCGCAGCTGACACTTGATAAGTATCTGTCCAG
>JABUSV010000122.1 GCA_021442555.1 Pseudobutyrivibrio sp.
ACATGATAACCTTTTTCCTTTATCTTTTCAACAATTTCTTCAAATTTATTATGGTTAAATGTAGTTTGCGATACAATACAAATCGTCTGTTGTATATTAACAGATAATTGACACACCTCATCTATGTTGGAAATAACTGAAAAATCGTTACCATTTATCCATCCTGTAATACCTTTTACCTCAGGATGTAACGGATTACCTATAATTACAATGTATTCACCAAGTGTCGAATGTTCCAAAACAATCTTATGTATTTTTTTTACAAATGGGCAGGTAGCATCAATAACTGTATGACCATCCGCCTTAAGCTTGTCCTCAACTGTCTTGGTGATACCATGAGATCTGATAATAACTGTTCCTACTGGATAATTCTTATCAGAATCCTCTTCCATAACCTCAACCCCCATCTTTTTAAAACGATTAACAACCTCTTCATTATGGATGATTGGGCCATAGGTATATATAGGACCTTCAGTTGTTTTTATTTTATCCTCTACTACATCGACTGCACGTTTAACACCAAAACAAAATCCAGCAGAATTCGCCAGTTTAATTTCCATATAGTTCTGATCTCCTACTTATTGCAAAGTGAAACTATTGTGTCAACAACTTCATCTATTGTCATATCTGATGAATCAACCAATACAGCATCATCCGCCTGTTTTAATGGAGAAATATCTCTGTGCATGTCTCTGTAATCACGCTCCTCAATATCCTTGGCAATCTGCTCAAGGTTAGCATCCAATCCTTTTTCAGTAAGTTCCTTATATCTTCTGTTAGCTCTGCATTCTACAGAGGCTGTAAGATAAACCTTAACATCAGCATTTGGAAGGACAACTGTACCTATATCTCTTCCATCCATTATAATATCAGTAGTCTTAGCTAGTTCCTGCTGTAATGCTACAAGCTTGGTTCTAACAGGACCATACACAGATGTTGCACTTGCCATATTTCCAACCTCTTCTGTTCGAATAAGGCCTGTAATATCCTCACCATTTAGAATTACATGCTGCGCACCATCCTCATATTTTAATACAACACTAATATCATCAACAGAATTACATATTTTTTCTTCATCTGACGCTGCAAATCCAGCTCTTATAAAATAAAGAGCCATGGCTCTATACATAGCACCTGTATCTACATACACGTATCCCTTCTTGGCAGCTACAGCCTTAGCAATTGTAGATTTGCCAGCTCCTGCCGGTCCATCAATAGCAACATTAAATGACATAAATTTATTCCTCCTAATCTATACTAATACCTGCTAAATAGCCAGTACTAAAAGCTATTTGTAAATTAAAGCCGCCTGTAAAAGCATCAACATCTATCACCTCTCCAGCAAAGCTTAATCCCTTATAGTTTTTTACCATCATGGTGGAAGGATCGATTTCCTTTACAGCAACACCACCTTGAGTAACTATAGCCTCATTATAGTCTCTTAATCCTGTGATTGTAAAAGGAAATTCTTTTAAAGCATAAATAATACTTTCCCTTTCCTCTCTTGTTACAGAATTAATCTGTTTATCACCGTCAACCTTTGACACCTCAATAATAGCATCAACCATGGATGCAGGAACCAGACTTCTTACAACCGTAATCAGTTTCTTGTTTTGATTATCCTTGAATTCTCTAAGAAGTCTGTCCTCTAACATATCTTTAGAAAGAGCAGGTTTTAAATCTATTATTGCAATTAAAGAGTCAACTGTTTCAAGATATCTACCCACCTTTGAACTGGCAGACAAAACAAGGGGACCTGATACACCAAAATGAGTAAACAGCATCTCTCCAAAATCTTTAAATAGCTGTTTTTGTCCATTATATATACTTAGCTCAACATTTTTTAAGGATAAGCCTTGCATATCTATAATGTATTTTTCCTGACATTCCATAGGAACCAAAGCAGGTCTCGTAGCGCTGACTTTGATATCTAGTTCCTTAGCAAATCGTAAGCCATCACCTGTAGAACCTGTAGTCTTATAGGACAACCCACCGGTACAAACAATCACATGGTCTGAAGATAAATTCACACCATCCTCCAAAACTACACCAGATACTACATTATCTTTGACAATAAGTTTTATTACTTTTGTATTAAGCTTTATTTGTACATGATTATCTTTAAGTGCATTGGAAAAAGCTCTTGTTATATCTGATGCATGATCAGATACCGGAAAAGCTCTGTTGCCTCTTTCAACCTTTGTAGCAGTTCCGTGAGACTCAAAAAAATCTACTACAAAATCAGAAGGATAAGTATATAGTGCACTATATAAAAACTTTGGATTGGTTACTACATTTTTGAAAAAATCTTCAGTATCACAGCAATTTGTAAAGTTACATCTTCCTTTTCCCGTAATATATATCTTTTTTCCAAGCTTTTCGTTTTTTTCCAGCAGTATAACCTCATGTCCAACGCTTGCTGCACTAAAAGCTGCCATCATTCCAGCTGCTCCACCGCCTATTACTATTACTTTAGACATCCTATATCTCTCCTGGGTATTGCATTTTGATGGAATCGTCTATTAAATCAATCTCATCATTTTCATAAAACTGATAATCGTTCCAAATGCTTTCCAATGTCTCTAATTTTTGTGCCACTTCATACTGTCGTTTTCGTGCCAATGCGATAACCAGTGCATTGATAACTGAAAGAGGTGCAACTAAAGAATCTACAATATTGGTCATTTCACTTGCAGCAACCAGATTACATGAACTATACAGATTCATCGGTGAATGAATTGAGTCAGTAATAGTAACAATATTAGCCTGTCTGCTATTGGCAAATTCCAAAGCCTTAAGCGTTCTCATGGAATACCTAGGAAAACTAATACCAATAATACAGTCATCTTCTGAAATATTAATCATCTGTTCAAAAAGCTCCGATGCTGAATTAGTTGTAAGTATTACAACATCATTAAATATCATATTAAGATAAAAACCCAAAAACGAAGCTAGAGGTGCACAGGATCTGATACCTACAACATATATCCTCTTGGCATTTAAAATAGTATCAACTGCTATATTAAATACATTTTCTTCAATACTTTCCATGGTGCTTTTAAGCTTTGCAATGTCAGAAGATAAAACCGACATTAAAACTCCATCCTGAGCAATGTTTCCATTTGTAACATTATTAGTCTCTATACGGTTAAGCTTTACTCTGACCATATCCTCTAGAGCTGTTTGAAACTGAGGATAGCCTTCATAGCCTAAAAATGTAGCAAATCTAACCACCGTAGATTCAGAGATACCAACAATTTCTCCCATTTTTGCAGCAGTCAGGAATACTGCTTTATCATAGTTGTCAGTAATATAATTGGCCAAAAGCTTTTGCCCTTTTGACATTTTTCCATACATCTCATTAATACGAGAGGTCAAATCCTGAGTAGTAGCCATCTTAGCTTCCTTTCCTCTAACACAAATAGTATGAAGATTATATATAAAAAAAAGACCTAATGCAAGAAATCTTGCACTAGGTCTAAAATTCATAGATTATACTGGATATGCTTTGTTAGCTGTATCAGCTTTATTTGGGTCTACTCCAGTCTGCTGAGCTTCACGATATTTGAAGAACTCTGTAGCAACCTTTGGGAAAAGAGCATATGAGAGTACATCCTCATCCTGCTGTTTCCATTGCTTGCACTCTTCTTCAAACTTAGCAAGTCCTGGCTCAAGAAGATCTGCTGGTCGACATGTGATAGCATTCTTTGCATCCTCACCAAGAGCCTTTTCTACAACCTCTGGATTAAATGGCTTAACAGTCTGGCCATACTTACCAAGAAGAATATCCTTTGTCTCCTTTGTACATACCTTGTATCTCTCACCCATAAGTACGTTAAATACAGCCTGTGTACCAACGATCTGTGATG
>JABUSV010000162.1 GCA_021442555.1 Pseudobutyrivibrio sp.
TGCCAGCTACACCCAGCATTCTATGGATTGTTCTGGATTCATGGCCACAAGCCTCGCTCATTCTCTTGGCTGCTCTTCCCGTTGGAGCCGCCAGATATATCTCATAGCCCTGTCTCTCAAACAGATGAATCATAGCCTTGATGGTAGTGGTCTTACCTGTACCAGGACCACCTGTCATAATAAATAGACCATGTGTTGCAGCATCCCTCACTGCCTGCCTTTGAAGCTCGTCAAGCTCCATACCCTCTTCTTTTTCGATGGACTCGATGGTATGCTCCAAATCCTTGGCATCCACATGATACTTAAGATTCAAATCGTGAAGCATTACAGCAATGGATTCCTCCATTCGAAAAAATGCTCTCGAATAGATTTGTTTTAAGCCATTTTCATCTTTTTTTACGATAATACGGCGTTCTACTATAAGATTCATTAGCTGAGCACTAACAGTTTCTCTTTCAACGCCCAGGAGCTCGACAGCATAGTCCTCTAGCATCTCTTCTGGCAAAAATGTATGCCCTGCTCCAGCTCCTTGCGACAATACATACTCTATACCACTCTTGACTCTAAACTCAGAATCTACGTTGATGCCCACGCGCTGAGCAATCTCATCTGCCGTCTTAAATCCAATACCCGCCACCTCATCTGAGAGCCTGTATGGATTAGTCTGAAGAATATTGTATATTTCATTTCCAAACTGGCTGTAAATCTTGATAGCCATGTTGCTGCGGATTCCGTATTTGTCCAGAAAAATCATGGCATTACGGATATCCTTTTCCCCAACAATCTGGTCCGCTATTTCCATAGCCTTGGATTCGGATATACCCTTAACCTCTGCTAATCGTTCTGGCTCTTCCTCTATTATTCTGAATGTATCCGCACCAAACTTGCGAACAATACGTGCAGCAAGCTTGACCCCTATACCTTTGATTGCACCAGAACCAAGATAACGTTCCATAGCTATCTCGTCAGCGGGAGCCACCACATCGTAGCTTTTCACCTTAAACTGATCACCATAAGAAGGATGAGTAGTATACTCACCCTTTAAGCATAGATTTTCGCCCTCTCCCACTACAGGAAAAATGCCGACGCAGGTAATAGTCTCCTCGTCGGCAATAAGCTCTAATACTGTATATCCGTTATCTGGGTTTCTGTAGATTATATGTTCTACGAAGCCTGTTAACTCTTCCATTAAAGTTCCTCTATTTCATTATCCGAAGTCTCAGATTGGTCGTCTGACACATCCTCCCAGTCCTCGGTCTTTGTCTCACTAATATGGTAAGTACGCATAATGGACTCCACAAAGTCCTCAGTTATACCTGCTCCCTGGTCACCAATCAGCTCCTCAGCAAGCTGTGAGATTGTGGCATCCATAAAATAATCAGAGTACATAGATATGTTACTTTCTGAATCTTCTTTCATGTTGTCAACAGATTCCTTGAACTGTTTGATAACCTGCTCAACAAAATATTGTTCGAAGCCCTTGACCGCCTCTGTTAGTTCTTCTTTTGTAGACTCAGAAGTTATCTTGCCTGCGTTCTTTTTGGCATCAGCCGCATTAGCAGAGGATGCTGTATTAGAATACATGGAATCAAGATATGAACTCATGCCTGTAACATCCATATATATTACCTCTTAAGACCGTTAGCTGTCTCTAACATGGAATCTGATGTGGTGATTGCCTTGGAGTTCATCTCATAGGCACGCTGTGCCACAATAAGATTGACCATCTCATCTGCCACATTGACATTGGAAGCCTCCAAATATCCTTGAATAACCTCACTAGGTGTAAGATTAGGATTCTCTGACTCTGCAATAGGTTCTCCTGATGCAGGAGTTGCTTCATAATTGCTGTCACCTATCTTGCCAAGTCCTGTAGGATTAGCAAACTGATACAAGCCTATAAACTGGCCTGTAGAAACCATGTTTCCAGTGTTATCTCTGTAGCTTACTTCGCCTTCTGTACTGATACCTACAGAATCCACACCTACTCCGTCTGGCATAATAATAGGCTGCCCTGTACGGTCCTGTACTGCTTCACCGTTGTTGTTAGATAAAAATCTCTGTCCACCTGCATCCAACGCCCAGACAAAATCTCCACTTCTGGTATAGATGGTAGAACCATTTGCTGCTGTTATTGCAAAGAATCCTTCACCTGAAATAGCACAAGCAGACTTTGACTGAACTGCAGTCATTGCACCCTGTGCAAAATTGGTGTTGGTAGAAGCCACTCTGGTACCCAAACCAACCTGTACACTGGTAGGTTTTGGATCACCGTTAGCTGTAGTGGACTGATTCTGAAGTGTCTGATATAAAAGAGACTTGAACTGTGTAGACTGTGACTTGTAGGACACAGTATTAACATTGGCCAAGTTGTTAGCGATAGTATCAACAGCTACCTGCTGGCCCTTCATGCCGCTGGCTGCTGACCAAAGTGATCTCATCATAGTCTGTTACCCCCTGCTACCTGATTAGACTCTGCCTACGTCATTAACTGACTTGTCCATAGCTTCGTCTTCTGCGTGAATTACCTTCTGGCCTGCTTCATAGGCTCTTTGAATAGTAATCATATCCGTCATCTGATCTACTACATTGACATTAGAAGCTTCGAGGCATCCTTGCTGAATAGCAGCTTCTGCTGGGATAATCTTGGAACCGTCGATAAATTCCACAAGATTCTCCCCATATTTGTTGATGTAATCATATGCATCAACTCCTTCTGGAGCATTGTCCGGAAGGCCTACATCTACAAATCCCACCTGACCTACTATCTGTCCATCCTGAGTGATATTGCCATCTCTTGAGATAGCATAAGTCATGTTAGGATCAATACGTACTCTGTTACCGTCTCCATACTGGGTATTAAGAGCCCCTTGCATGTTAAGAAGATAATCTCCATCAACTGTACGAAGATAACCATCTGCATCAACGGTAAAAGCACCGTCTCTGGTATATTTAACTGATGTATTACCAGCCTTGTTGGTAAATTCTATTGCAAAAAAGCCGCTTCCCATGAGAGCCAAATCAGAGCTCTTGTCTGTAACCTGAATAGCGCCCTGACTCCAGTCTGTGTAGGTCTCACCCAACTTGACACCATACACAATACTGCCAATAGTCTTGGGCATATGTCCAAACTCAGATGTATCCTTGATTTTGATAGCCAACTGCTCGTCAAAAGACTGAGGAGCGAGCCCCTCATTCTTATAACCGGTGGTGTTAACATTAGCTAAGTTGTTAGCAATAACCTCCAGTCTGCGCTGTTCATCAAGCATACCTGTGTAAGCTGTATACAGTCCCTTGACCATTTGTCCCTCCCCAAAAGAAGCATAAATTAACTAGTAATAGCACTATATATATCGAGCGATAGTCCAAGAACTAAACCTCGAGATAAATATTCGTAAAAGTCAGAAAAAACCCCTGTGAGAATTAAACGTCTGATAAGAGTTCTACATAGCGACCTGTACCAACAGCAACACATGTCATAGCCTCATCTGCTGTCATGGTATTGATACCAGTACGATCTTCAATAAGCTCCTCGAGACCTCTTAAGAGTGCACCACCGCCTGTGAGTACAATACCTCTGTCTGCAACGTCAGCTGCAAGCTCTGGTGGAGTCTTCTCAAGTACTGAGTGAATAGCCTCAACAATCTGCATGGTAGCTTCCTTGAGTGCTTCCTCTGTCTCCTCTGAAGATACTGTAATGGTCTTTGGAAGACCTGATACAAGGTTACGTCCTCTAACCTCCATGGTCTCAGGTTCTCCAAGATTGAAGCATCGTCCAATCTTAATCTTGATATCCTCAAGTTTCACTG
>JABUSV010000131.1 GCA_021442555.1 Pseudobutyrivibrio sp.
ACATGGCT
This sequence comes from Pseudobutyrivibrio sp., assembly GCA_021442555.1. Classification (GTDB taxonomy): domain Bacteria; phylum Bacillota; class Clostridia; order Lachnospirales; family Lachnospiraceae; genus Pseudobutyrivibrio. The sequence continues at coordinate 9 of JABUSV010000131.1, forward strand.
GCATTTTTAACCTGCATCGAATTCATGAGGTACTGCTGTATATAAGCCCTTACAATTGCATAGCTAAGGTTCTTAGTGAACACACTGACAAGTATTGACTTAGGCTTATTATCAGGTCTTTCCCTGGATCCTAGGTTAAACTGCTTTGAATCCGGAGCAGCGAATACCTCGTATACAAGCACCTGTCTTATATCATTTAACACGCTGTTAAATTCTATAGCCTTGCCAATTGCATCAGAATCAAGCCCCTCAGTGTCTTCATGCAGAAATTCATAACCGATAAGTTCATCAACATACATTGAAATCAAATCAATATCCATATCAGCATCAGACCTTTCTGCTGAAGTATTCTCCATTTGATCAGATGATGATACTGATGGTGAAATCTTTGTTGTATTCTCTGTAGTATTCTTTGTATTTGTCTGGACATCTGTGTCAGATGCTATGGACATTTGAGTATTAAGGCTCTGGTCATTATCTGATATAGGTGTGGACACCTGGGTATATATCTCTGGACATGTATGACCATAGGTCTGTACCTCACTGTACACAGGTGTATCATCTTCTGTACATAGGTATAAATCCTCTGTTTTAAAGGCCTCTTCACCATTAAGGCTGTCAGATAAAATCTCGTATTCATCACAGTAACTGTTTATTACGTCCTTTTTATCATTCTCTGATTCATCTTCTGGCGGGTATGTTAGTTCATAGAACTTTTCAAAATTCAAAGCTATGAACATTACATTATTATTGACCATGCCATTTTTAAACTTGAGTTTGCGAAAAATCCTTTTTATGACACCGATATCTTCAAGATATACAAGTGCTCTCATAATTGTTTTTCTGTCTTCTCCAAACTGAACCATCAGTTCAGAATAGCTTCTCTGCAAGTAATCTGCATTAAATTTCTTCTTCCACCCGATAACCTGGCCGGAACGTTCATCACGGACCTCTACAGGCCTGTACCAGTACGCAATATCAGCCAGAATATCCATTGCAAGACGCTGAGGTTTTTTCTTTTCATTAATCATCGTCTTATTCCATATGAGGGGCTTTAAGTTGCCCTTATAACTTAACTGCCCCATTTTATCGACAGTTTCAATTCCGGTTGTGAAGAATTGCATTACCTTTTGCCTCCCCTTGCTTCAAAATACATGTTAAGCGCTCCAATAATTATTTCATCCAGCTCTTTATCTGAAATATTTTTGTTAAAGTATCTGCCTAATATTTCCTCTCCGATAACATATTTTCTTGCTGCCGGTTTCTTCTCCATAAGTATCATGAATGCCTTTTCAAGCGATAAATTGCTTGTTGCAGCCGCTTCTCTTATCTTTACAGACATTTCAGTACTCATAACTGCTCCTGATCTTCTAATGGCTTCTGCTACGTTAACCTGGGCTGCTCTGTCAAGATAGGAAATATCAATTCCCTGCTTAATTCCAAGTTTCTTAGTGTCTACCATATCAAGCAGTTCATCCTCAAGGTATGAAAGTCTGATAAATCTCTGTACGGTCTTACCGCTTTCTCCGGCTGTTTCACCAATTCTGTCTAGGGTCAATCCGTTACCCGCTTTTCCCTGATGCTTTAATGATTCGTACTTTATTCTGTATGCCTTTGCCTTTTCAGAAGGAAGAATTTCCTCTCTCTGGTAAAAGTTGGCATCTGCCATGCAAATGGCAGCTTCATCATCATCTAGTTCAAGGACTCTTACAGGCATAGTTTCAAGGCCAGCTATCTTACATGCCATATGGCGTCTGTGCCCGGATATGAGTTCGTATCCTCCATCAGGATCTTTCCTCACAATGCCCGGATGTATCACTCCATATGTCTTAACACTTTCTGCAAACTCAGCCATTGATTCATCATCCAAAACCTTAAAAGGATGGTTTTTATATGCATGCATTTCTGAAAGGGGCATTTCAACTATGTCTTCCGACTTTTGGACACTGTGTCCAGAAGTGTCCTGTTCTGTTAATCCGAACAGTTCCTCAAACCCCTGCATCTTCATTTTAGGAAGGTCTTTACTGCACATTGCTTAACACCTCCCTCGTTAATGATTCATAAGCCGCTGCTACTTTTCCGTCGGGATCATAATCAAGTATTGAATACCCCGTTCCGGAACATTCCCTGGCTTTAACCGATGCCGGAATTACCTTTTCATAGAAATGCACGTTCGTGTCGAAGGCTTCCTTTACCATGCTCATGACTTCCTTCGCATCTCTGGTCCTCTCTGCAACTATGGTAAAGAGAACGCCCTCGATTGATAAACTGTGATTAAGCTTGCGTTTTACCATTCCAACAGCCTGTATAAGCTGCTGCAACCCGTCTACAGCCAGTTTTTCTGCCTGAACGGGCACAAGAACGGAATCCGCTGCTGTTAATGCATTGATTGTCAGAAGTCCCAATGTGGGCTGACAGTCAATAATAATGTAGTCATAAAAGGGTCTTATCGAATCTACGTACTCCTTAAGAACCCTTTCTCTGTTCATGGCACTGAATAATGACAGTTCCATGCCTGAATATTTAAGGTTAGTCGGCATAAGGTCTACTCCGTTTTTCATTGGAACAATACCTTCGCCTTCTCCGACTTCCTCATCTGATATTATCTTTTCCATGATAGTATTGAGCGTTATATCCATCTCCCCCGGATATTCGATTCCCAGACACTTTGACAGATGTCCCTGTGGATCGTTGTCTATTGCCAACACTTTCTTTCCTGCCTTCGCAAGACAAACAGCAAGTGTACTGGCTGTTGTTGTCTTGGCAGTTCCCCCCTTATTGTTTGATACTGCAATTACCTTCGCCATAGTCGATTCCTCCTCTTATCGCTTTACTTCCCTCTTCTTAACATTTGTGTAGACTCTGTAATATTTTTTGGTTCCCTTGTTTTGGAAATAATCAGAAAAATCGTAAACCTCCAGCTTTGGATTTCTCTCTAATATCTTTCTAAACCACTTAATGTCGTTTTTGGTTCCCTGCAATCTGACTTTTAACATGAAAATACCTCCATCTCATCAGACCATGTGAGTAATTGCATTTTATGCACCTGCCGCTGTTATGTTCATTGTCTGAACCTCCTTTTTAATAAAAAATAATAGGGATCCCTGTTTCCAAGTATCCCTATTAAATAATCATTTTCATTTTAAAATATAATTGTGTTCCCCGTGTCGAGTTCAATTGCAACAACAACGGTAATTTTGCTTATAACCTGTTTTTCCTTACGAGTTTTACTTACAGGCACAAAATTAAAGAACCTTTCAAAGTGCGTAAATTCAAGGATTTCTACGTATTTCTTCTTTGTATCAACACGCAAGTCTCCACATGATAAGTTCCAGGGAACATGTCAACGCATGCCACTCTTTTCACCTCATAACCTCTGTAAAGGAACCTCTCCAGATCTCTTGCCAGCGAGGTTGGCTTGCATGAAATGTAAACAAGAGATTCCACACCGTAATCGATGATTTTTTCAAGAGCTTTGGGATTGATGCCATCTCTTGGAGGATCAAGGATGATGTAATCTGGCTTTTCTTTAATGTCATCAAGGACTTTTAGCACGTCGCCTGCGATGAAATCGCAGTTGGTAAGCCCATTAAGTCCAGCGTTGACTTTGGCTGCTTCCACTGCTTCTTCGATGATTTCAACTCCTGTCACATGGCCTGCGGCAGGGGCAATGATTTGGGCGATAGTGCCTGTGCCTGAGTAGAGGTCGAAGACTTCGGAGAAGTTGCCAGAGGCTCCCTCCGTCGCACTTCGTGCGACACCTCCCTCAGAGAGGGAGGCTGGGGTTGATGAT
>JABUSV010000073.1 GCA_021442555.1 Pseudobutyrivibrio sp.
TGCCACCAATTCTGCTATTCGCTCAGCAAATGCATCGTCCGAATTCTCCTGTTCAAAAGCTCTCATTAACAGCTCCATAATCAAGGAATTCTTAGATACATTTTTCATCCTCGCAGTTTCGTCCAGGAGATTCCATACCTTCATATCCAATTCATTATCAACACGAAACCTCAGGCTGATTCTTTTTTCATTCATAAGAAACTCCTTAAGCAGGAAGGGACTTACGCCCCTTTTCTGCTCCTTGACTGGGTAAGATATAAGCTCTCATAACCTTTGGCTGTAGCGCAAATATCAGAGATTATTTCCACACCCTTAGGATTATAATTACCAAAGTTTTGTATCAGACATCCGCCGCCTCCAATAATGTGAAGTTTGACAAGTTCGGGATCATACTCGTATTCACTGAGTTTTTCAAAAATCTCTGTTGTATACTTTTCTGCTTCTTTTTTCATAACTGTCAGAATTCGTTCTGACACATCTGCGGTTCCTGTCCTCAAGAAATCCTCTATCAGATTTTCATCAGGCAACCTGCCACATTCAGCCTGCACAGCATTCAGAATTCTTATCACACATTGATGAACTCCAAGTTTGTCAGTGAACATTTTGTCGGAGAGAGGCCTGCCATTTGTAATCACCAGGGTATTCATTGTGCCGTTGCCGATATCAGCCAGCATATGTGTGCCTTTATAATCCGGTATTGAAGCTACAATCCCCGCATATCCCTGAGGATATACTTTCACATCACAGATTCTGACATGATACTTTTCCCTGCAGTATCTGAATACTACTTCCCTTTGTCTCATAAGATAATCTGCAAAATCCTGTTTCTGATTAGCCATCCAGTTCAAGGGAAGGCCAACAGCCAGTACAACATCCGCTTCATTTAATCCTCTTAAGGCAAGCTCCTTTGCTATGGCAACGAGCGTGAGGATGTAATAATCATCATCCTCATTTTTATTTGCGATGAAGGTCTTATGACTTTCACCTATCACATAATACTTACCACCAAGCTCCAGAACATCTGATGCAATGGCAGGTTCAGCAGCATAACACTTCACTCCGCTTTTGAATACTCTGTGTCGTGTCTTCATATTCCCATAGCCGTGATCAATTCCTATTAAAAGTTTTCCGTTAATGTAAAATCCTTCCATGTACTTATTCTTCCTTTCCATAAATGCTGTTTAATATTTCAACTATAGTTCTCAGAGATTCGAGCCTTTCCAGGTCAAGTTCCTCTGCCGATTGAATACTGCACAAATGCTCATCCACCTGCTTCATTTGCCTTTTAATTTCATCAAAAGTTCTGATATTGCCGGTTGTGTGTATCTCATTATGCAAACAGCTGCTAATGAAGTACTCGGCCTTTGGCAGACCCGACAATGCAATCCGATTTTCTATCATGTCCTTTTCTTCCTGGGACACCCGAAAGTTCAAAATGATATTTCTTTTCCTTGCTTTTTCATCCTTCTTTTTAGGAGCTGTATTAGCCACTAGCGTATCCCTTCTGAATATCTTTCCCATCATTCATCCTCCGATTTCATATCTTTTATACGTTCCGCATTAATCTTTTCTGCCATACTCTTTTGTTTTGAAGGGTACAGGTGAGAGTATGTACTTGTTACGGAAATATTCTCATGACCAAGTCTTTCTGCTATCTCCACAGTGGAAAACCCAAGTTCAATCAGATATGCAACATGAGAATGACGAAGATCATGAATTCTGATTCTTTTTACTCCTGCACCTTTGCAGCCTCTGTCCATCTCATGATGGAGATAGCTCTTTGATATCTCAAAAAGCCTGGTATCTGCATCGCACTTGTATAACATTCCAAAGTAATCCTCCAGCTCATCACACAGAAACTCCGGCATATCAATGACACGGTTACTTTTATCTGTCTTCGGCGTTGAAATAACTTCACAGCCTCTGATTACCTGAAAAGCCTTATTAACGCTAAGGCGCCTGCCAGCCAGGTCAATATCACCTCTTGTTAAGGCAAGCAGTTCTCCCTCTCGAATTCCACACCAGTAGAGAATCTCAAATGCGTAAAACGAAACCGGCTTTTCTTTCATAACTTCCGCAAAGGCAAGATATTCATCTTTTGTCCAAAACAGCATTTCTTTAGCCTTGGCCTTCCCCATTTTACTAAGCTGTTTGCATGGATTCTTCGGCAAATCATAATACTTGCAGGCATGATTCATAATTGCGCTAAGCTGATTCTGCACACTTCTGAGATAGGTCGGTGAATAAGGCTTCCCCTCAGAATCTCTAAAGCTTAAAAGTTCATTCTGCCATTGGATTACATCTGTGGGTGTTATCTCAGCAAGACTCTTGCATCTGAAATATGGAAGGATTTTGTCTCTGATGATATACTGCTTATTCTCGTAGGTGCTTGGCTTGAGTCGTGGTCTCAAATCATCCATATATATCTCAACAAACTTCTCAAAGCTCATATTGATATCCTTGGCTTTCTTAAGCAGAAATTCTCTTTCATATTCCAATGCTTCTCGTTTTGTAGCAAATCCACGTTTTCTTTTTTCCCGGACAACGCCCTGCCAGTCAGTGTATCTGGTATACATTGTCCAGGTTCCTCTTTTACTATCTTTGGTTACTGACATCGCTTCCTCCTTTCCACCTATACTGCATATGGCTTGCCGCGCAGTGAGTTCAGATAATCGTCATAAAGTTCTGCCTGATCAGCGATAACTCCGCTTATACTTTCTTTATACAGGGTACTAATTAAATACCCATGCATATTCTCAATGTGATCCCTGCGTCCGAGTATCTTGTTTAATATATTGGAAATATGCACGTTCTTCAGCTTTAGGAATCTGCCCTTAACCAGTTCTCCGGTATAGACTGCGCCATCAATCGTTACCTTGTCCCTTGGATGGCAGACTGCATCACATATGATTTCATAAATCTCCTGCACCATATCTGCTTCAGTCGTACTGTATTTACCGTCCTTAAGCTGTGCCTCTTCCATCAGCGCATTCAGGTTAATATTATCAGCTATGATTCCCCTGTAGGCTTCATTCATCTTTCCTTCGTTCGTATCAGCTTCGAAAGAAAGACTGATTGAATTATCCTTACTTTCATTAGCTTTACCTGGATTAATTTGATTTGACTTGTCTTCTATTAAGTTACCTTGTGCTGTCCGTGGACCGTCCAAAGCCTGACCATCCTTGGTCCTGGACTTTTTTGTATCTGAGCGCTCTTTCTTCTCAACAAGTTCAAGTCCCGGCTTCATCTGAAGGAGCAGGCTTTTATAAAGGCTGTCTGTTTTTCTGTCAGCACGTATTTTATTCTGCTCCATCCAGTCTTCAATATAGGTAACCATATCCTCGTTTAATACAGTCACAAACTGCTTTCCCACCAGCACCCTCAAATCATCCTCATTTGCCTTGCACATATTGATTACCCGATATGCTTCAACAACCCCGTCGTCATCTGCATTTACCATCAGGTGAAAATACAGGTTTTGCGATGTCGCCGGCATTTTGAGAAATCTTGCGCTTTCTACAATCTTTCGGGATACCATTCTTCTATCTCCCAAATTCAGTTCCTTCCTTTCCTAAAATAAATCAGTTATGCTTCTTTTCTCAGCATGCATGCTTCTTCGTAATAAATACGATTAATCTTGCCGGACATTACAAGAAGCTTGGGATTTTCCTTCTGCATCTGTTCAGACAGCTGCTTAATGATGTCGTATCCCTTTGATCGACTGCATCCCCAGTCTTCACATACTTCCTTAACTCCAACATATAATGTTTTTCTTTTAT
>JABUSV010000173.1 GCA_021442555.1 Pseudobutyrivibrio sp.
CTGCCTCACACTTGTTCTGTGAGTTTACTGAGAACTGATCAAGCTCTTCTCTTGTGATGCCGTACTTGTCGATTACGTTCTCAGCTGTAATCATCATATGATAGTTGTTGAATGCATCTGTAAGAGCATCGTTAACCATAGTATCGATCATTGTTGCATTGTTCATTCTGTAACCAAATCTAGCCTGTTTCAATGCGTATGGTGCCATAGACATGTTCTCCATACCACCAGCAACAACGATATCAGCCTCGCCTGCTGCGATAAGAGCTGCTGCAGTGTTAACACACTTAAGACCTGAACCACATACAACGTTAAGTGTTACTGCTGGAACCTCGATTGGAAGGCCAGCCTTGATTGAAGCCTGACGAGCTACGTTCTGTCCCTGAGCTGCCTGGATTACACAACCCATGAGTACCTCGTCAACCTGCTCTGGCTTAACGCCTGCACGATTGAGCGCTTCCTTGATAACGATTGCACCAAGATCTGGAGCTGGTGTGTTAGATAACGCTCCGCCCATCTTACCGATAGCTGTACGGCAAGCGCCTGCTAATACTACTTTTCTTCCCATTGTTTCTTTCTCCTTTTCGAACTTTTCGTTAATTATTTAACGAGATTATGCAAAAAAAATTACAATCTCGCCGAACTGTCATCAGATTATCACAAAAAAGACACATTTGCAAAGGTGCTTATGGGTAAATTCCACAATCTCGAAACTAATTGTCAGAATATTCACATGATTTAAGTCAAGTCGTTTTCTCCCCTAAATACTTTAATCGTTAAAAAGTTCACAAAAATAAAGGGCTGGCAAATATGCCAGTCCTTTTAAGTTTAAAAATGTAAGCGCTTAATTGTTTTAATTTTGACAATAATTTAACATAATTTCGAACTTTAAGTATTTTTAACAGTGTCGTTTATTTTTTTAAACACTTAGATTTTCAGGTCCAAAGCTCATAGGAAGCAGCTCCTCAAGGGTGTACTTTTCAGGCACAATAACGTCCGCATCCACCCTGGCAAGCACAATCTCAAACTCCCTTGGATTAACAAACTCTCTCATTACCTGACGGCACACTCCGCAAGGTGAGCAGATTCCAAGAGAAAGTGCATGTTCCATTCCACCTACAATGGCTATTCGTCTGAAATCACGTCTACCTTCACTGACAGCCTTGAATATAGCTGTTCTTTCAGCGCAGATAGTAGGCGAATATGTTGCACTTTCTATATTACAGCCAAGATATACAGTTCCATCCATGCACTCTAACGCAGCCCCAACCATGTGGTGTGAATATGGAGCGTATGCTCTGTTTCTTGCCTCTATGGCTTTTTTAATAAGTTCTATATCTGTCATTATCTAAGTCCCTTATCGTATGGAATACCCTCAGCCTTTGGCGCACGTGATGTCTTGGATGTAAATGCAAGAACTATCAGCGAAACTACATATGGCATCATGTTGTACATGTATCCAGGTATGTTGAGATTGGTAAGCACGTCAAAAGCAATATATACGTTTGAAAGAGCTCTGAACAAACCAAAGAGTAATGCAGCAAGGGCAATCCTGGTTGGCTTCCACTGACCAAAAATCATAACCGCAAGAGCAAGGAAACCAAAGCCTGCCACACCATACTCAAACTTCCACTCTGATACACCTGTTGTGATATAAACGATACCGCCAAGACCACCCAATGCACCTGAGATAAGTACACCTGCGTATCTCATTACAAAAACATTGATACCAACAGAGTCTGCGGCCTGTGGATGTTCACCACATGCCATGAGTCTCAGACCAAACTTGGTCTTATAGAGAACAACATTCGCGATAATCAATATCACAACAGTAATAGGTATAAACAGATTCAATTCATAGCTGCCTATCATCTTGGTAAAGGCTGCCTTTTGTGCACCATAAGACAGTGCCGATGATACATTGTTAGGGTCATCAGCTGAGTTGATGGCTCTTACAGCTACTGTACTTGCAGCAGTACCCAGCATGTTCATGGCTGTACCAACCAGAGTCTGGTCTGCTCTAAAATGAATAGCTGCAACTGCCAAAAGCAGAGAATAAATCATACCAAAAACAATAGCTACAAGCATTACAACAAATATCATCAAAATGCCAGGAATTCCTGGATCAAGGGCCTGCATAACAAGGGCGCCACCAAAAGCTCCCATTACCATGATACCCTCCAAACCGATGTTAATTACACCTGAGTGCTCCGAATAGCATCCACCAAGTGCAACAAGTATAAGGATGGCAGCAAAAATAAGTGTGTACTGAATAAGAATAGTCATTAGTTGTTGCCTCCTTTCTTCTCATCTCTCTTGTCAAGCATTCTGTTAAGCCATAGCTTAAAGAAGAATACGAAGCCACACATATAGATGATGATAGCTGAAATAAAGTCTGATATCTGTGAACAGTAGACCATCTTGTCAACATATCCACCACCATTTGTAATGTGCTGGATGAAATATGATGAAAAAATAGTACCAATAGGGCTTAGGCCTCCAAGAAAGGCTGCAGCAATACCGTTAAAGCCCATTCCTGGAACTGATGTCTGAGTGGTAGCCCACTGCTCTATACCAGACAAATACTGGAAAGCTGCTCCAAGTCCTGCCAATCCACCAGAGATAGCAAGAGTCATGATAGTATTTTTCTTTTCGTTCATTCCGCTGTATTTTGCAGCATTTTTATTAAAGCCTGTAGCCTTAAGCTCATAGCCGATTCTGCTCTTGTCAAGCATTATCCAAATCAGAATAGCCATAACAACTGCCATTGGAATAGCTATGGTTACATACTGATTATTAGAGAACAGCTGCTCCAAACCAAGACTTGGAATCTTGGCAGATGGATTAACATCCTTGAGATTGTAGGTATATGGTGTAAGTGGGTCCTTTACCTGTGACAGTAAACTGTTAGTCAGATAAAGACCTATCCAGTTGAGCATAATACCTGAGATAACTTCATTAACTGAGCAATAAGCCTTGAAAAGACCAACTATTGCTCCCCAGATAAGTCCAACAACGATAGCTGCGATTGTACAGAATACCCAGTTCCACTCAAAGGCGATAGCTGTGTATAATGCAGCTGCTGCACCCACTACATACTGTCCTGCTGCTCCGATATTGAAAAAACCTACCTTGTAGGCAAACAATACTGACAGCGAGCACATAAGAAGTGGAGCAAAAGATACCAGCGTTCCACCCAGGTACTTCTTGGCTGCAGGAGCTGATGGGAAGTTAAGATAGTTCTTGAGTACTGCAAGAATAGCCTGTCCTGCACCTTCTGGATTAATTACCAAAAGCACAATGTATCCTACCAAAAGTCCTAAAAGGATACAGATAACAGATGCAATCAGCGACTGAAATGCATCATTACGAAGTAAGTTCTTTTTCTTATTCATGACTTACCTCCCGTCTTGCATACTTTTCCTGTCTTTTTGCACCAGCCATATATAAGCCCAGTTCCTCTACTGTAACACTCTTTGGATCAAACTCTCCTACTATCTCACCCTCGTACATAACAAGGATGCGGTCAGATACATTCATAACCTCGTCGAGTTCAAGAGATACCAAAAGCACACCCTTGCCGGCATCTCGCTGCTCGACAATTTTCTTATGGATATATTCTATAGCGCCAACATCAAGACCACGAGTAGGCTGAACAGCAACCAAAAGCTCTGGATTCTTGTCAATCTCACGGGCAATAATAGCCTTCTGCTGATTACCACCGGA
>JABUSV010000052.1 GCA_021442555.1 Pseudobutyrivibrio sp.
GGTGATATCAGAAACGGTGTTACTATTGAAGTAGACGGACAGGTTATGCAGGTTATCGAATTCCAGCACGTTAAGCCAGGTAAGGGTGCTGCATTCGTTCGTACAAAGATGAGAAATATTAAGAACGGTGGTGTTGTTGAGACATCATTCCGTCCTACAGAAAAGTTCCCACAGGCTCACATCGATCGTAAGGAAATGCAGTATCTTTACAACGATGGTGATCTTTTCAACTTCATGGATGTTGAGACATATGATCAGGTTGCTCTTACAGCAGATCAGATTGGTGATGCTCTCAAGTTCGTTAAGGAGAACGAGATCGTTAAGATGCTTTCACACAACGGCGCTATCTTCTCAGTAGAGCCACCTATGTTTGTTGAGCTTCAGATTATCGACACAGAGCCAGGTTTCAAGGGCGATACAGCTACAGGAGCTACAAAGCCTGCTACAGTTGAGACAGGTGCTGTTGTTTATGTTCCACTTTTTGTTGAAAATGGTGAGACAATCAAGATAGATACTAGAACTGGTGAGTACTTATCAAGAGTATAATTATGAGTTTACAGGAATATCCACTATCACAGCTTTTACAAAACAGGACGATTTTTGCAATATTTGACGAAGAGTTTGCAAAGGATACCTGGCTGGATGTAACAGCATTGTTGCGTAGCGACAGTACTATCAAGGCACTATACTCTGATGGAACTGTACCTCACGCCACATTAGATAGAGTTGTTGCCAGATTGGCAGCTTTAGATTATTCTGAGTAGTATATTTAAGGACAACCATAGGTTGTCCTTTTTGAATTAGAGGAGTAAATAATGGCTAAGGAACTAATCACAAGAGACCAGGTAAAGGAAGAAGATACCTGGAATATCAAAGATATGTATGAGGATGCTTCGCAGTGGGAGGCAGATCTGGAGGAAATCAAAAGGCTTACTGCGTTGGTCACTGAATATGAAGGTAAGGTTTGCAAGGATGCTAAAAATCTTCTTTTTGTTCTTAATAATCTTGCAATTATTTCTGAAAAGATTGATTTTGATTATAATTACGCACAACGTCTGTTTGATCAGGATCAGGGAAATACAACACATCAGGCTATGTCAGCCAAGATATTCAGTTTGTATTCAGAGGTAATGAGTCAGATATCATTTGTAGATCCTGAGATATTAGAATGTGATGCGGCAGTCATAGAAGGATATATGAGAGAGCTTCCTGAATTGGAGCTGTATCGTATTCAGATTAAGGAGATTCAAAGACTCAAGCCACATACTTTGTCAGCTGAAATTGAAAAGGTGGCTGCCATGACTACAGAGATGTGTCAGTCTCCAGATGATATTTACTGTGCACTCACTAATGTAGATTTGAGCTTTGGTATGCTCAAGGATGAAAATGATGAAGATATCAGACTTACAGAGGGCAGATACATTCATTTGCTGGAGTCACCTAACAGAAGAGTTCGTAAGGACGCGTTTGAAGAATACTACAGGGTATACAAGCAGTTTTTAAATACAATTGCAGCAGTCTACAATTCACAGGTTAAAACTCAGTGCTTCAATTCCAAACTCAGAGGCTATGCAAGTAACCTTGAGGCTGCAGTTGATGCCAGTAATGTCAGCCCACAGGTATACAAGAATCTGCTAGACACGATAGATAAGAACGTAGACAAGCTTCACAGGTATGTAAGTCTTCGCAAAAAGTGCCTTGGTTTAGACGAGCTTCATATGTATGATATATATACACCAATGATAGCTGGTGTAGCCAAGGAAATCAGCTACGAAGAGGCCAAGGAGACAATACTTAAGGCACTGGCACCTCTGGGAGAGGACTATGTAGCCCTCTTAAAAGAAGGCTTTGAAAACAGATGGATTGATGTATATGAGAATCAGGGTAAGAGAAGTGGAGCATATTCTGCAGGTGCATACGGATGTCATCCTTATGTATTGATGAACTATGATAATACATTGGATAAGATGTTTACTCTGGCTCATGAAATGGGACACGCTCTTCATAGCTATTACTCTGATACCAACCAACCATATATTTATTCACAGTATAAGATTTTTGTTGCGGAAGTAGCATCCACAACCAATGAGATTCTACTTATGGAGTATTTACTCAAGAACTGTACAGATGATAAGGAGAAGGCATATCTTCTCAATCATTATCTGGATGGCTTCAAGGGAACAGTATTCAGACAAGCTCAGTTTGCTGAATTTGAGATGAAGACAAACGCTATGGCAGAATCAGGTGAAGGACTCAATGCCGATAATCTCAGCAAGCTTTACAAGGAGATTAACGAGAAATACTACGGTAGTGAGATGATATCGGATGATCAGATTGCTTATGAATGGGCTCGTATTCCTCATTTTTATTATAATTTCTACGTATATCAGTATGCTACAAGCTATTGTGCTGCACAGGCTATTGCACATGATGTTTTGGAAAAGGGTACACCTGCAGTGGAAGCATATAAGAAGTTTTTATCTAGCGGATGTACTGATGCTCCAGTTGAACTGTTAAAGATAGCAGGAGTTGACCTTACAACAGCAGCTCCTATCCAAAGCGCTTTGGATACTATGGACAGAGTATTGGCTGAGCTTGAAACACTAGTCTAATTGCCAGGGTATTTTGACGGAGGCTACGGTTCTGTTAGAACGAAGTTTTGATAATAATCGTACAGCTTCAGCGCCTATAGATTTTGTAATATAAGGATTTATTTGACCACTGTTAATTCTGACAGTGGTCATTTCTATTTCAGTATCGCTTATCAAGTATATGTTATCTTCAGGAAGGTCTGTTGAAGTATCTCTGTAGGCATCGATAAATCCATTGTAGCACTGTATTCCTTCCAGGGATGTACTAGAAAAGCTTATGTCAAAATTTTCATAGTTGCCCATTATAAATCGTCTGCCTAACTGGTAGCCGGCACTGTAGTCGTCTGTTGCTATTACCAGTGGATTGTAGATTTGTGAGGGTGCATTGTATAGAAAAATAACAGGAGTCTGGCGTCTTAGAAGCTTGAGATATAAATCGGTATTGCAGTTTGGCAAGGCAGTGTTTACTGAGTAAGAGAATACTGCAGCATAGCTGTCTCTAAGGAGCTCTGTAAGTATCTGACGCTCCTTGGAAAGCTTGTTGTCGGTAGTATGTATGGACAATCTTAAGCCTTCCTTGTATAAAGAGGCAGAAATATCCTCTATTATAAGTGCAAATCTCTTCTGAAGTCTGTTTGGCAGAATCAATGCAACTTCATTTTTGTGATCAGTAAGTCCGGTAGATACAACAATATTTCCACTTCCCCATCTTTTTTCAATGATTCCATCCTCTGCTAAAAAATCTAAAGCACGTCGCACGGTAGCACGGCTTACATTATAAGCCTGGGCCAATTCATTTTCTGTAGGGAGCTTGGAATATAGTGGATATTTTTTTTTAAGAATATCCTCACTTAACTGTTCTTTTAATTTTATGTACTTGGGAATCATGAAAAAACCATCCATTAGACACAATTTTTTAAATATTTTAACAGTATTTTAACATAATGAGGAGAGAATTGGTACGACTTTTATAGCATAAGAGAACATACCAATCTAAAAATAATAACTATTTTTTTCATACGATCATAAAAAAATGATTATTTTTTAAGGATAAAAAAAATTGGTACGCAAAAGTTGAATTATAAAATAT
>JABUSV010000213.1 GCA_021442555.1 Pseudobutyrivibrio sp.
AATCCTAAGGTATTCCTTATGGATGAGCCTCTTTCAAACCTTGATGCAAAGCTTCGTGTACAAATGAGAACAGAGATTTCTAAGCTTCATGACAGACTTGAGGCTACAATGATCTATGTTACACACGATCAGACAGAAGCTATGACACTTGGTACTCGTATCGTTGTTATGAAGGACGGTGTTGTTCAGCAGATCGATACTCCTGAGCAGCTTTATACAAACCCATGCAACCTCTTCGTTGCTGGATTCATCGGATCTCCACAGATGAACTTTATCGATGGTGTTATTGCTGTAAACGGTGATGAGGCTACTATCGAAATCGCTGGTACAAAGCTTCAGATCCCACCTGCAAAGGCTAAGCTTCTTAAGGATTACAACGGTAAGACAGTTATCCTTGGTATTCGTCCAGAGGATATTCATGATTCACAGATCTATGTTGATACACAGGCTTCTTCAGTTATCGAAGCTACAATTTCTGTATACGAGCTTCTTGGTGCAGAAGTTTACTTATACTTCGATTACGCTGGATCACAGATTACAGCTAGAGTTGACCCACGTACAACAGCTCGTGGTGGCGACACAGTTAAGTTCGCTCTTGATATGGAGAAGGCACACTTCTTCGATAAGGAGACAGAGCTTGTAATTGCAAACTAATCTTTCATGATTTATGATAGGGTTATCTCACAGGAGGTAACCCTATTTTTTATGGATTTAGAAAAGCAGAAAAACCAACTATTAAATAAATTAGAGAAGGTAACCGGCATAAGCTTCTCGATTAACGATAACGAGCTGTCTTCAGAAGAAACCGTTGCAAAGCTTAAAGATTTGCTGAATCATTGCAATATATTAGAGAGCAGAAACGCTTTTTATAGCAAGTATATTCTAGGAGAAATATCCAGCATTGATGTCATACAAGGAATTCACAGATATCACATTAATGAAGATATCCCAAGAGTTCTTATGCTGTTAGAGTCCACTCATCCTTATACCAAAGAAGTTTCCTCTCTGTTGCACAGCTTTATACCTAACAACGAAGATGAGATTATTGAGATAGATGATAGACATATCCTTATAATATCTCATTTTACTACTTCACCTTCAGCTGATGAAATACAACAGAGCGCAAGAGAATTGATAGATATTCTTGAAACAGAAGCCTTTACCACCTTTAGTGTAAGCTTTGATCTACCATGCCCTACTTTCAATGCACTGCCTAAGGCATATAGTGACGTTGTACTTGCCATGGAGATAGGCAACATCTTCTTTGGAAGCCAACGAGTTTACGCCTTTTCTGACTTGGGATTTGGTCGACTTTTATACAATATGCCAAAAGAAGAATGCTTGGCATATATTAATAATCGTGTAGATATGAGTGTATTCGACAGTATAGATGAAGAAATCCTTATTACACTTCATGCTTTTTTTGACAATGATTTGTCCATTGCCGAGACTGCCAGAAAGCAGTTTATTCACAGGAATACTCTCATTTATAGATTAGATAAATTCCAAAATATAACAGGCCTCGATGTCAGACGTTTTTCAGACGCCATGACATGCAAGACCTGTCTAATGATTCTTGATTATTTAAAGTCTCTATAGACTATATCTTATAATCTTCTGGCTCCGTCGCCTATATCTACTACGTAGAACTCGGCGTCGTAGCCAGTTTTTTCTTTGTAAGCTGGTCCAATGGTAGCCTTAAAGTTATCAACAGCATAATTCTCGACTATACTTACTGTACAGCCACCAAATCCACCACCTGTGATTCTTGAACCTATAACCCCTGGAATGCTCCATGCCAAATCAACAAGTACATCAACTTCTTCACAAGATACTTCATAGTCATCTCTAAGTGATACATGGGATGCATTCATGAGCTCACCAAATCTGGTTATATTATTATTCTTAAGAGCATCAACAGCCTCTATTGTACGCTGATTCTCAGCTACTGCATGCTTTGCTCTCTTTAACCTTATCTCATCCTTGATAGCAGCTTTGTTGGCTTCGAATGCTTCGTTGTCAAGTTCTCCTAGTTCCTTAATGTCGACTACTGTTTGAAGTTCCTCTAACGCCTTTGCACATTCGTTTCTTCTATCGTTATATGCACTGTCTACAAGAGAATGCTTTACCTTGGAATTAGTGATTACTATCTTGGCATTAGGCAAAGATATCTTGGCATATTCATAAGACAAATCTGCAGTATCGAGGAAAATAGCACAGTCCTTTTGTCCCATGGCTACTGCAAACTGGTCCATAATACCGCAGTTACAGCCATTGAAATTATTCTCTGAGAACTGTCCCAAAAGAGCAAGATCTACCATGGTCTTATCATCAAAACCATACATATCTCTTAGGATTACTCCTGTTAAAACCTCAAGAGACGCTGAAGATGAAAGTCCAGAACCGTTAGGAATATTGCCCCAAATAGCCATATCAAAACCTGTATCAAGCTTCATACCCTTTTGCTCAAAAGCCCATACCACACCAAGTGGATAGTTTGCCCAGTGGTATGACTGTTTGTTAGTCATATCATCCAAAGAACACTCTATAACTCCTACTTTTTCAATATTAGCAGAGTAAAATCTAATCTTTCTATCATCTCTTTTTCTGGCTATGCCAAACGTACCTATAGTAAGAGCACATGGAAAAACATGTCCTCCATTGTAGTCTGTATGCTCACCTATAAGATTTACACGTCCCGGAGAAAAATAGCTTCTGATATCTCCTCCCTGGCCATACTTTTCCTCAAATATGAGTTTTAACTCCTTTAACTCCATAAATCCTCCTTATTAACCATCGATTATCTATATTGTTACGCTCTTATTTACTCGCATAATAGCCTTTAATAGCTTTTCTGATGGATTCCAAATAACCTTTATATCCTCACCCTTTTTGTCATTATGAGCCACCATGATATATGTCTTATCTTCTGGATTATTGCTGCTTACATCTACAACCTTCATCTGCTGATGCTCAAGACCAAGAGCCTGATTAGAATCGGCTGGAACTATTGTCTTAATGCTTGATGCCTCAATAGATAGAATCTCTTTTCTTCTTGAATTGTTCATAATCTTGGCAATATCAAGCGAGCCATTAGTATAATCATATTCGTAGTCTACACCACTTTTTCCACTATAGATTACAGCAAATACTATAGATACTACACATAAGATCAAAAATATAAAGTATAGTGGTCTAACGGTAACAAATGCCAACACACCTGATACAACAGCTATGCCTGTAAACACTCGCTTAAGCATCAATTCCTTTGATGAAACATATCTCTTTACAGCTTCTTCAATAAAAGTATCATTTGATTCAAACATATTATTTCCTCGCTAAATAAAAATATCGGTCGCCGAAGCGACCGATAAATAGCATCTTAGATTCCCTTGAACTTAAAGGAAATACTCTTCTGCTTGCTATTATCAAGCAGATATTCTGGATGAGTCATAGCTCCCCAGGAATTATCTCCACCAACACCCATCTGTTCACCTACTCTTATAAAAGTATAGTGAACTGGTGGCAACTCGGTAGGATGTGCTGCTGCATCTATCTCGCTTGGGCTATATGGCAATGCCGAAAGACCTAAACCATCAGCAATTATCAGCATTCCATCACCTTTGTCATTGGTGATTTTAGCATA
>JABUSV010000222.1 GCA_021442555.1 Pseudobutyrivibrio sp.
CATGTCGGAACTTTTCTACATTTCTATGCTAGCATTTACATTAGGTAAGAGTTATTTATCGTCTAACCATGATTATTCACCAGAGCGGAAGTACAGAGTTTCAAAAAATAAACTTAGACGTTTGGCTTCTACTTCAGTCATATCGCTGGGTATGTCAAATGAAATATTAAAATCTTCACGTAGCGGATAATTTACGGCATTTATGTTAACAGAATCATCATAGGTATTACCAGTGGCAAGAGAGGCGATTTCCATATAATGCTTAGTTAAGTCAGCTGTTGTGCGATGTACTTTTAGTGACGAACGAAGAGCTTTTGATAAATCTTGGCGTGCACAGCTTGCCAACCATTCAACATGACGCTGATGAGGGTAACCAGTTGTGTCGTTTGCATAATAAGAATCAAAATAGTAATCACTTGTTATTTTTGCAAAATAAATATCAGTACCATCAGGAACGAGAAGATAATCTCCTATTTGCATTCTATTCACAAAAATGTCTACGGTAGCGTAAGCGTTCCCTAGCTCAAGCCCTGAATAATTGTAAGGTGAACCAGATAGGATGGTTTTAATTTCTTCTCTTGATTTTTGAGTGAGATCATTCAATTGCGGCCAGCCAATTGCTACCATATTGTTACTTTTAAATTCATTAATACGTTTGATGTTTGTGTTGTGTGGATATGGGCGTACTAACCATGCGTTTGACATAAATATTTCCTCCTAAACATAAAATGCACACTAGATAACTAGT
This sequence comes from Pseudobutyrivibrio sp., assembly GCA_021442555.1. Lineage (GTDB taxonomy): Bacteria > Bacillota > Clostridia > Lachnospirales > Lachnospiraceae > Pseudobutyrivibrio. Next base: position 749 of record JABUSV010000222.1, read on the forward strand.
TGATATCTAATATATAACACTTCAAACAGAAGATATCAAGTAGATATCTGCTTGATATGATGAAAAATATAATGAATGATTTTTTTAGATATAAAAGTTGAGCAACATTTATATTTTAAAACATTGTAACGATATATATTTCCAGGAGACCCCCTATGAGCAATAGAACAGAACATATCATAGATGAATACAGAAGCAAAGTAATAGAGGGCAAGACCATCAATCTGGTACCTTTTACTCCTGCTGATTCAAATAAGGTTGTTGAGATAAGAAATAGAGACAAGAACAAGTATTTCCTGCATCAGACCTGTGATCTGACAGTAGAGGACCAGAACAGATGGTATGAATCCTATCTTGGACGCAAGGATGATATATACTGGTGCATCTACAACAAAAGCGATGTTTTTATCGGTACCATAAGAATATATGATATCGATGAGGCATCAGACATATGTGATCAGGGCAGTTTTATGATTGCAGAGGAACACTCCAAGGGTGGACCTTATGCCTTGGAGGCGGAGGTTCTGACACTGGATTTTATCTTTGACGTATTGCAGATTCATGGTGTTATCAACGAAGACCGTGCTGATAACAAGGTCATGAACAATCTGTCTAAAAAGCTTGGATTTGAATTCAAGAAGAAGACAACTATCAGAGATGTAGAGTACAACTACTATCTGCTGACTTCAGAGGCCTACAAACTAAGACGAGAGAAGTTCGTTGAGCTTATCGATTATTTTGGCGAAGACAGGTTGTAGAATAAAAAAAGGAAACAATAGTATGCTAACAATAGCAAAGTTTATTATATATCTAATAATATACATACAGATTCCAGGTCTTATTATTATCAGTCTAAGCAAACAAGAGATAAAAGGATTGGCGAAGATATATCTAGTAGGATTCTTTGCTGGAATCGGTTTGCTCTTATTAGAGTTCTTTGCCTTATCATATCTTAATACTCTAAGTATTATAACTCTTATATCGCCAGTGATGATCTCACTTTTCATAATAGTACATCGTGAAAAATTTAGGGGGGGTACTATAAAAGCTTATTGCCAAAACATGATAATGCACTGTATTTGTTGATATTTGTTGTTATATGTATAGCAACAGGTGCAGCATGCTACTTATATGAGGGTGCATTCTGTCAGCCAGTCAATGGAATATACAGACCATATGTCGACTTATTGTGGAATGCCAGCAATGCATCCAATCTGGCTAACGGTTATCCGTTGTATGATTCTCAATTCGCAGGTAAGGAATTAGGATATCATTGTTTTTTAGAGATATTATATGCATGTGAATCCATAATATTTAAAGATTGTGCTTTTGATCTGTATAGATACGCAGCTGCTCCGCTTACTGGGTGGTTGTTTGCATTGTCAGTTAGTTCGCTATTCGACCATGATGGAAGGACAAAATCAGATTATGGTATATATATTCTAAAAATCACAAGCTTTTTTGCATGTGCATGTATGATACCATTTTTTATTGGTAATTCGGGCAGCGTGGGAAATGGCTTTATGTTCTACATACTATATGCAGAGGGCAGTGAAGGGTTTGCAGTGGTAGCAGCTATCGCCGCCTTTGTTACCCTTAGCATCACTCATATCGACAACAAACCAGGATATTATCTGCTATTATTTTTGGTGATTTTTGCCCAGGCCGGAACCAAAGGTCCAATTGCAATTGTTACTTTAGGTGCACTGGCAGGTACATTTGTCGTGAAGACTATTGTAGAGCGTAGGATTAGCATGGATCTCATGTGCAAGACAATAACTGGTGCCGCTGCTACTACCATTGTGCTCTGTTTTGTTGTAAATGCAGCATCTAACGTTAACTCTGACAATGGAGCTGTAATCAGCTTGTATTATTCATGGATGAATACTGGGGTGCATAGAATTCTTGAACCGTTGGATAACAGAATGCCTATGAAGCTGGTTAGCTTTTTGCTGTGCATACTGGCATTTTATGGTCCGTTATTGATTCCTTTTATTATGGGAGGGCTCAATATAATACGCCGATTAATAGATGGAGAAAATATCAGATTTGAGGTATACTATGCATACGCTTCTGTGTTGATTGCTACTGTAGGAGTCATGTTTATGTTTCAGGTGGGCTCATCACACAGGCAGTTTTTGCTGGGCGCAATACCGATGATGGTGTATATGGTCTGGCAGTTATATGAGAACAAGATTGTGAAACATCACAAGGTTTTGTTATACTATATATGTTTGGTTTTGATTATTGGAATTGTTATGGATGTTATGGGTATCGTATCCACATATAACAAGCTTATTAATTTTAAGGCTCATGATGGTCAAGAGGTTGCAGACAGTATTACTAAGACCGAGGTGGAAGCTTGCAAGTGGATACGGGAAAATACTCCCGTTGATGCAGTGTTTGCGGTAGACCGCAGATACATTGCAGAGAACGACTGTAGATATTTCTACTACACTGCATTTATGGAGCGTCAGGCTTATGTAGGAGGGACCTACTATCATAGAGGGATTGGTGCAGAAGAAATAGAATACAGGGAGACACTCAATGAAATGATATACGACTCTTCAGCAGAAGAACTCGAAAAGCTGCTACAGGACAATGGTATAGATTATGTGATAGTCACTAATTGGCTTGGTACAGTGTTTAAGCCAGAGTCTGACAAGATAACAGCTGTGTATGAGAATGAAGCGGTGGCTGTATACCAGTATGTGGGTGAACTTTAATTTTTTTGGTATGTTTTTGAGTATTCAAAGATCAAGATGTTTTGTTAAGATTATTTTATAAGAAAGGGTTTAACGTGGCTATGAGATATCTTAAAATTTTAGCAAGCAAGCAAGCAAGCAAGCAAGCAAGCAAGCAAG
>JABUSV010000179.1 GCA_021442555.1 Pseudobutyrivibrio sp.
TCCTTGACATATCTCTTGAGCATGCTTGCATGTCCCGATGTTAGGGCTGTTCCAAGGGACGCCACAGCATTATCAAATCCTGCCTGATGCAAGGCTATAACATCCATGTAACCTTCGCATAAAATAAATTGTTCTCGTCTGGATTTTCTTGCAAGATACAATCCATATAAGGTTCGGCTCTTGTTAAATACCTCTGTCTCAGGAGAGTTAAGGTATTTGGGTTCTCCTTCTCCCATAACTCTTCCACCAAAAGCTACAACCTTACCATTAGCATCCATAATGGGAAACATGGCTCTGTTCCAAAACTTATCATGAGGCCCTTTACGTTCATCCATGGTGATGAGGCCGCTGTCCTTAAGGATATTATCATCATATCCCTTGCTTCTAAGATATCTGTACAAATCATCCGACACCTTGTCGGAATAACCCAGACCAAATTTTTGCATGGTCTCAGGGCTAAGTTCTCTTTTTATAAAATAATCATGAGCCTGCTTGCCGTGATCTGAACGAAGAAGCTTGTAGAAATATCCTGCTGCTTCTTTGTTAATCTCCATTAATCTGCTGCGGCGGTCAGCCTTTTTCCTATCCTGATAAGACATCTCCACCTCAGGAAGAGTAACTCCTGCCTTGGGAGCCAACTCCTCTATGGCTTCCTTAAAGCTCATATTCTCGTAGTTCATGAGAAAAGAGAAAACATTGCCACCGGCACCGCATCCAAAGCAATAATACATTTGCTTTTGAGGGCTTACCGAAAAGGAACCTGTCTTTTCATTATGAAAGGGACATAAACCAAAATACTGGCTTCCCTTTTTTTGTAATCCTACGTATTGTGAGATAACGTCTACGATATCGCTTCTGGAGCGAACCTCCTCGACTATCTCATCTGAATAATAGGGCATGTGTCTCTCCTAGAATCCATCTACTTCCCATGCCTTAGGCATGAAATATTCATTAAATTTGTATATTGCATACTGGTCAGTCATACCAGAGATATAATCACAGATAACTGTCTCAGTAGGTGTACCATCAAATATTGCCTGTAAATATCTCTCTGGCAAATCATCCGGATGATCGTCGTAGTGCTCGTAAAGCTCTCTGATCATTCTCTTGGCCTTGACTTCTTCCACCTTGGCCACGCTGTCTTTATATACATGAGAAAACATGTATTTGCGAAGCTCTGACATAGCCTGATCAATCTCTTCTGACATACGTATTTTAGGACTGTCCTTGCTGGTAATAATCACATCATGAATGAGCTTGTCCAATCTCTCTGTTGTATTCATGCCAAGAGTCTGTCTGACCTGAAGCGGTAAATCTTCCTCACAGAGTATGCCTGCTCGTATGGCATCATCTATATCACTGTGAAGATATGCTATTTTATCAGAAAGACGCACTATCTGTCCCTCTGGTGTAGCAGGACTGCCTTCTGTCTGATGATTACGAATACCATCTCTTACCTCCCAGGTAAGATTCAATCCCTGACCACCTTTTTCCAGCTTTTCCACAATACGCACGCTTTGCTCGCTGTGAGAAAATCCCAGGTCACACATGCTGTTAAGCTGAGCTTCACCTGCATGGCCAAAGGGAGTATGCCCCAGATCGTGTCCTAAGGCTATAGCCTCTGCAAGGTCTTCATTTAGCCTTAAAGCCTTGGCTAAAGTCCTTGCATTCTGGGATACCTCAAGGGTGTGAGATAATCTGGTTCTGTAATGATCTCCCTGAGGTGTCAAAAAAACCTGTGTCTTGTTCTTAAGACGCCTAAAGGATTTGCAATGTAATATTCTGTCTCTGTCTCTCTGAAAAAGAGGTCTGATATCACACTGAGGCTCATCCACATCTCTGCCTCTGCTATTCTGGCTAAGAGTAGCATAAGGACTAAGCGTATCCTTTTCCATCTGTTCAATCATTTCTCTGATTGTCTGACCCATAGTATCTCTCCTTGTTGCAGTCTCCTAAAAAACATATTACGCAAAAGAAAAGGATTTCCTTTTTTTATTAAAAGAAAATCCTAAATTTTTTCACAAATTATTAATCTACCATTTTATTGGTATTCCAAGCCCATCTGTTGCCTGAAGAGTTTGCTTGTAAATACTGCCTTCTGAAAAAAATCCCTGGAATTCCCAGCCTGTAACCTTCCATCCACCCTTGCCATCTGTGGTATGCTTGCAGGCTCTGCCTGCCAAGGTCTCTCCTAACTTCTTTTGTTCATCCACGTGGGTACTGTCAGAATCCACAACGTACCAATACATGTAGTAGCCACCATCTGAAGCTGCATACAACTTTTTTGAAAAAGCATTGGTAGTTTTGACATTTTGAGTATCCTTAGGGGAACTGCACTGGCCTACTGCATCACTATTTTTTCCAGATGCAGCATCATTGGCTTTTTCTATCTGATAGGTATTTGGGCGTGGGTCCACTATCTGAACCTTTCCCTCCGGGGTAACGTATGGCTTTGCTTCCTGCACCTTAAGCTGTTGTTCAGTCTTTCCCGTGGTGCTGGTCCATTCGCCTGTCTCATAACTTGCGCTGTCAAAAGGCCTATCCTCTATGGTCTCCTCTGCAACCTCCTCAGTCACCTCTTCTGCAGGTTCAGCAGCCGCTTCAGGTTCTTCCTGTCCGCAAGCTGCCAAGGTACCAATACTAAGAGTAATTATCAGTACAGCCAAGGTCAATTTTTTCATTAAAATGCTATCTTTCCCCAACAATCTCTTTTACAACCTCATCTATTACCATAGGTCTCGACCACAAGAATCCCTGAATATAATCACAGGAATGTCTCCTCAGTATATCTAACTGAGCCTCTTGTTCCACTCCCTCACATATAACCTTGCAGTTAATAAGGTGGGCTATAGATATTATAATATTAATGAAGTCTTCATCCAACTGGTTTTCTGCAGCATTATCAATAAAAACTTTGTCGATCTTCAATAAATCAATAGGAAGCTTTGAAATATTGCCCAAAGATGAATAGCCAGTACCAAAATCATCAATAGCTATTTGAACTCCGGCATTCCGAAGAATTGTAAGGTTTTCAATAGCATTATTAAGATTCCCCAAGAGGCAGTATTCCGTAATCTCAATCTCCAGACTCTTTGCCGGATAGCCTCTTTTTTCAAGCTTCTCTATTACAGCCTTTGCATAATTGTCGCTCATAATATGCTTGGCGGAAACATTGACAGAAACCGTTATTTCATTATTAGTCTTACTTACCAGCTCAAGAGTATCATCAAGAACATGCTCCAACACCCAATCATCGATTTTAATAATCAGATCTGACTTTTCTGCCACAGGAATAAAATCTACCGGGCTTACTGTCTCACCATTATCATTGCAAAGACGTATCAAGGACTCTATACCTCGTATTTTTTTATCCATAGTATACTGAGTCTGATAAGTCATGTAAAAACGATTGTTTTCCAGGGCAGACAATATATATTCTTCAATGTCGTTCTCTTTTTGGAACATCATCTCCAATGCACTGGAGAAATACTCGCATCTGTTTTTCCCCTGTTTTTTTGCTTCATGCAAAGCTATATCCGCATTCTTGATAAGCTGTTCGGGATTGTT
>JABUSV010000067.1 GCA_021442555.1 Pseudobutyrivibrio sp.
AGAACTTGTCGAGAAGATTAAGGAACCAATCAACAACGAAGGCAAGGTATTAAAGGATGTACAGGCAAGCTTCAGCAGTGTTACTGAGTGCGTAGATGTTACATCTGAGGCTATCGAGGCAATCCATAACAGAGCTGTTAACCTTGACAGAGCGAAGAATGCAGTACTTGATGAAATTACAACACTTTCATCAATCTCAGAAGAGAATGCAGCTTCTACCGAAGAGACTACAGCATCTATGGCAGAGCTTAATGAGACTATCAATCAGCTGGCACACTCAGCAAATGATCTTAAGGATTTGGCACTTACACTTGACGAAGAGACCAAATTCTTTAAAATATAAAATAGACAGAAGAATGGATAGTGGGGCTTTTGTCCTGCTATCCTTTTTTATTAAAGGGGATTACAGGGAGTGTAGATGAAAACATCTTTTGGCTTTTTTATTGTAATAGGAATAGCGATGTGTGCTGTGGCTGTATTTTTTGCCACAAAAGCCTTTGGAATTGCTAACAGCAACGAAGTTTACAGGAAAAAATTAGAAGATTATTTAAGAAGGCTGGTGCGTCTTGACAAGCAGTATTCTGCAGGTATGCCACAGATTCAAAAGAATCTTAACAAAATTACTTTTCTACTTCGTACAGGAAATGAAGAGCCCGAGTTCTCTGAAAAAGAAAAGCCGAAGACCCAGATGGAGATAGAAGCTCTAAGTCTCCGGCTTGAAAAGGAGAAAAAACTCTTAGAAATGGCCTGCAAGACCAATGAGGCTGCAAAAGCCTGCAGAAATGGAGAGTTTCATGTGGATTTCATGGATGAGAATCCAGGGGGAACAGTATCCATGGATTTCTATTACTCAGAGGAATATGGTGAGCAGATATTCTATTGTGTCACACCAGAGGCATTGGATGAGAAAAAATACAGATATGCCTTGTATTTTACCACTGCCATGCCAAACCTTCTTCCGGCAGTATATCCACATAAATATGAGGGTGCTACCATGAGGTCTTTGTACAGTCATCCTTCGCAGGCTATATGGTTTTTATCCAACTGGAAGCTTATTAGAGAAAAGTTGGAATCCATTCCTGAGGCAACAACAGATATGGATCATATTTTGTCAGATTTTAATGTTTAGCACTTTAATGCAAAAAAGTGCTTGCAGATACAGGATAAAATAATTAAACTAGTTAAGAACATCGTATTTTCACGGTGTTCTTTTTTTAAGGTAACTAAACCTACTTGAAGGAGAAAACAAATGAAAAAAAGATTATTTTTGACACTAGTGACAGCTTCATTACTACTAATGTCTGTTATGACAGGTTGTGGAAACGCTGCTCCTGCAGGTCCTGCAGATATTAATGCAACTACAAAACCGGCTACATCCTCTGAGGGTACCGTTTACAAGGTTGGTATAGTGAAATATGTAGATGATGCATCATTGGATCAGATTGAAGCAAATATTATGGCAGAACTTGATGCAAAGGGTGCAGAGCTTGGAGTTACATTTAACTATGCAGATTATACCCATGATGGACAGGCTGATGCCACAGTGCTCAACCAGATAGCAACAGACCTTGTGGCTGATGAGGTTGACATTATTATTCCTATAGCAACACCTGCAGCAATGATTATGCAGGCAGCAACTGAGGATAATAATATTCCTGTTATTTTCTCTGCTGTATCAGATCCAGTAGGAGCAGGTCTTGTGGCTTCCATGGATGCACCAGGAGCTAACATCTCAGGAACATCGGATGCTATTGATACCAAGACAATCATTGATCTTATTCTTGCGGCAAAACCAGAAGCTGCAAAGATTGGCTTATTATATGACAAGAGCCAGGCAGGTTCTATTCAGTCTATTGAAGATGCCAAGGCTTACCTTGACAGCCTTAACATAGCTTATGTTGAAAAAACCGGAACCAATGCTTCTGAGGTACAGGCAGCAGCAGATTCCCTTGTAGCTGAGGGGGTTGATGCAGTATTTACACCACAGGATAACACAATCATGACCGCTGAGCTTTCTATTTTTGAAAAGTTTACAGAGGCTAAGATTCTACACTTTACAGGTGCTGACAGCTTCGCTCTTAACGGAGCATTTATGGGTTACGGTTGTAACTATGCAGACCTTGGCAAGCAGACTGCAGATATGGCAGTAGCTGTTCTTACAGGAGATGATATCAGCACAATGCCAGTAGGTGTATTATCACAGGGTATAATTACTATTAACACACAGACTGCAGACGCATGCGGTATTGATGCTTCTATATATGAAGGTCAGGGTTCTGAGGTTGTTACAGTAGAGACTGCAGAATCATTTAATTAATAATCAAAGCTGGGGTTAATTTATGATCACACTTTCCATTGTCCAGAGTGCATTGGAGCTGGGGTTTATCTACGCTCTTGTGGCTATGGCACTATTTATTTCTTTTAGCATTCTTAATATTGCAGACCTGTCTACAGATGGTTGTTTTACCTTGGGCTGTGCGGTGTGCGCCACAGTAACCATTGCAGGACATCCGTTTTTGGCGCTACTTGCGGCTATGGCAGCGGGCGTATTATCAGGCTACGTCACAGCATTTTTGCAGACTAAGATGGGGATACCATCTATTCTTGCAGGAATCATTGTGAACACAGGACTTTACACTATCAATATTGCAGCCATGGGATTCTCTTCGAATCTCAATCTTTTCAACCAGACCTCTATTTTTACAATAGGGAAGGAAAAAATAGGCGGAAGCTGGTATAAGCTGATTATTGTTGCAGTTATAGTTCTTGTGGTAGCCTGTGTTATTGCCAAGTTTCTTAACACCAGACTGGGTCTTTCTATCAGAGCTACGGGAGATAATCCTGACATGGTCAAGGCATCATCCATTAACACCGCCTTTATGATTACAATCGGGTTGTGTGTAGCCAACTCACTGACAGCTCTTTCAGGGGGACTTTTGGCACAGTATCAAAAGTCCTGCGATATTAACCTGGGAACTGGAATGGTTACCATAGCCCTTGCTTCTCTTGTTATAGGAGAGTCTCTTATTAAAAAGGGAGGCATGTTCATTAGAATACTTGGCGTTATCTTAGGAAGCTGTCTGTACAGATTTATTGTTGCAGTGGCTCTTCGATTCAATGTTCCGGCAGAAGCTCTCAAGCTGGTGTCTGCTATTATTGTAGCTATTGCCATTGGACTGCCATACCTGAAGCAAATCGTGGCTCAAAACCGCAACAAGAGAGCCAGCAGAGCAGAAAACGAAGCTTACATAAAGATGCTTGCAGCAGGAGGTGACCAGGATGACATCAGATAAAATGCTTATTATGAAAAATGTCACCAAGGCTTTCTATCCTGGTACAGTAAATGAAAAGGTAGCCTTAGATGGAATTGATTTGGTATTAAAAAAGGGAGATTTTGCCACCATCATTGGAAGCAATGGAGCAGGTAAATCTACACTATTCCATGCAATCAGTGGTGAGTTCATAATAGACAGAGGACTTATTCTCTTAGATGGAGAGGACATAAC
>JABUSV010000231.1 GCA_021442555.1 Pseudobutyrivibrio sp.
AGATAACACAAAGTGTTAGCGACGACACTTCGCGGCAGCGCTTGTCTAGCCCCAACCCATTGGGTTCGGGGCTATTTTTATGCCCTTTTGTCCTCATTTTCCATCGGTTTTCACGGCCCCTGCTCCTCTTACGACAAGCAAACTCCTTAGTGCTAAGTGTTACTAAGGTTGAAGCAGCTTGCCTTATTTTCTTGTGTTCTTTAAACATGGGACACACGGCTTCAATAGTACGTCCCAATACGCACAAAATTAGTTACATATGAGCTATCAGGTGGTTTAAGGAGTCTCTAGTGCGGATTTTCATCGAAGTCGTAGGATTGCTTACGTGTATTCATGGCTCAAAATGGGGTAATCTCGCCACGGACGGCGAGATTAGCAAAATCTGAAACACGACGTTGAATTTTGGCGGCCCCATTTTGTGACAGGGACACACTTAGCAATCCTAGGCCGAGATGATGAGCACTAGAGACCCTTGAAACAATGATAGCTTTATATAAAAACTTGTGCGTATGGGTCGTAAAATTTCATTGGGTGTTCAGCGGTTAAAGGACACAAGAGACAAGCGGCTTACTCAACCTAAGAAACACTAAGTACCAGTCAAAAAAGCTTGTAGTAAGAAGAGCAGGAGCCGTGAAGATTCGAGGGTCTTTAAAGTAATAGGCATAAAAATAGCCCCAGTATTAAAACTGGGGCTGAAAATTACATACCTAAGAAACGCTTAACTTCTGCGCACATTTCGTCTACTTCTACTACTGTGTTATGACGAACCTCTGCAGAACGAATGTCTTCGATAGCCTGTGGAATGGCTACGTTTCCGATAGATGAGAGCTTGTCTACAAGTACAAAGTCTTCTTCGTTAGAAAGTGAAGCGTCGATAGCTCCCATTACAGCTCTGGTGAACTTGAATGGTGAAGCTGTAGATGCTATTACTGTAGGTGTCTCATCTGATGTTGAAGCTACATATTTTTTGTATACTCCGGCTGCAACCGCAGTGTGGGTATCAATGACGTAGCCTGTCTTATCGTAGAGGGCCTTGATAGTGTCTGCGGTCTCTGCTTCGCTGGTATAATTGCCGTAGAAATCAACAAGCTTTGCCTTCATGTCAGGTGTAATATTATATTTTCCTGCTGTAGCAAGAGCCTTCATGAGATCTGCATTCTTTGCAGCATCATCTCCTGCTATATGATATATGAGTCTCTCAAGGTTACTTGAGATAAGAATATCCATAGATGGTGAGTTGGTAAGAATAAACTCGCGATTTCTATCATAGCAGCCTGTCTCAAAGAAATCATATAGTACCTTGTTTTCGTTAGATGCACAAATGAGCTTTGCAATAGGTACTCCCATCGTCTTTGCATAGAATGCGGCAAGAATGTTACCGAAATTACCTGTAGGAACTACTACGTTAATCTTGTCACCTTCTGCAATCTTTTCCTCTGCAAGAAGTCTTGAGTATGCATATACATAGTAGACTATCTGAGGAACAAGACGTCCGATGTTAATAGAGTTAGCAGATGAGAACTGATAACCTGCATTATCTAACTCAGTAGCAAGCTCTCTGTCGTTAAACATCATTTTAACACCAGTCTGTGCTTGGTCAAAGTTACCCTTGATACCAACTACATGTGTGTTGTCACCCTTTTGAGTAACCATCTGCTTTTCCTGAATAGCAGATACACCATTCTTTGGATAAAATACTACTATCTTGGTGCCTTCTACATCTGCAAAGCCTGCCAGAGCTGCTTTACCTGTGTCACCTGATGTAGCTGTAAGAATAACAATGTCGTTCTTGATGTTATTCTTGCGAGCTGATGTAATCATAAGATGTGGCAAAATAGAAAGAGCCATATCCTTAAAAGCTATAGTTGCGCCATGGAACAATTCAAGATAGTATGCTCCGTCTGCATATACCAATGGAGCAATCTCTTCTGTATCAAACTTGCTGTCGTATGCTCTGTTAATACAATTTTTGAGCTCTTCCTCTGTAAAATCTGTGATTAAGAGCTTCATTACCTCATATGCCACCTGCTGGTATGTCATATTGGCTAAATCTGAAAGATTAACATCAAGCTTTGGCACGCTGGTTGGTACAAACAATCCACCATCCTCTGCAAGTCCCTGTAAAATAGCCTGAGACGCTGTAAACTTCTTCTTGTTGTCTCTAGTGCTTACATAGTAAAGTTCCATAACTTTCCTCTTTTCCTATTAAATACTAATTGGCACTATTATATGTTAAAGTGTCAAAGTGTGTCAATAAAATGAAGCTATCAAAAAAGGAGAAGAAACACCAAAAATGTCCATTCTCCTTGTATATTTTTATGGTCAGAATCACTTTTTTAAAGCTTATACCTCAATCTCGTTCATCTTGCGTGCAATTTCGGCTATGTTATTGAGGAATTTATTCATCTCCACTAAGGATTCCATACTCTCATCTGAAACCGACAATGTACTTTCTGATGAAGCTGATACCTCCTCAGATGTAGCGGATAGATTTGCAATACTGTCTGCTATAGCTGTATTAGCAGTTAACACAGCTTCTACCGAATTGGATACCTCTCTCACATTACCATTAAGCGCAAGCGAGTTCTCCTGAATGTTCATAAGCTTGTTTCCAGTTTCATTTATAAGTTCGTTTTGCTTATCTGCATACTCAGCAGATCGGTTCATACTTGCAGATGCAAGTTCTGCATCCTTGGTAAGCTTTGCAATGATAGCAGAAATCTGTTCTGTAGCTTCCTTTGTTGATTCTGAAAGACTTCTTATCTCTTCTGCAACTACAGCAAATCCTCGTCCTGCTTCACCTGCTCTTGCAGCTTCTATTGATGCATTAAGAGCAAGAAGATTTGTCTGACTTGAAATACCAAGAATAGTCTCTGTAATAGCCTCTACTTCCTTAATTGACTCGTTAAGGTTATTAGTTGTGATTTCCGTCTCACGAGATATATTTGCAACTTCTGTCGCTTGACTTTTAAGCTTTTCAATAAGACTAACACCCTCCTCCACGGATGTCATATTTGACTCCGACAACTCATTCATCTGCTTTGTCTGCCCTTCAACATTTGCAATGGTCTCCTGAATATCAGATGTCATAATTGTCTGTTTTTCTATTGCTTCAGCAGTAGCTTTTGTACTCTCAGTAATCTCAAGTACAGAACTATGACTGGCCTCCATATTTCCGTTTAATTTGTCAGAAACCTCCATTGCCAGATTAAATTGTTCTGCAAGATTCTTGGAATGTGCAACTATTTCAGTTGTAACGCCGGCAGCAGCTGCTGCTCTTTTTTCTATAACTTCTATGGTCTCTTTTTGTTGCTTCTCCTGAAAGTTTGAAACAGCAATTTCAGCGCTACCCATAATAATAATAACCAACATTTGCACTATGGCCGCGCTGATGTATTCATTATGTCCCATGAAAAGAATTATATATAAGTCATATATAATATTTGAAA
>JABUSV010000212.1 GCA_021442555.1 Pseudobutyrivibrio sp.
CAGTATGGTGATGTTCCACTTCTTGTACTTACAATTGATCCATGTATCAGCTGTACAGAGAGATAGGAGGAGAACATAATGGCAAAATCAGTAATGAGCTTTACAAAGCTCGCATTAAAGAATTTATTTACAAAGCCTGCTACTACCTCTTATCCATTCGTGGCAAGAGAGTATCCAGAGCGTACCAGAGGACACGTAGAAATCAACAAGGATGAATGTATTCTTTGTGGTATGTGTATGAGAAGCTGCCCTCCTGGAGCTATCACAGTTAGCAGACCAGATCTTAAGTGGAGCATTAACCGCTTTGACTGTGTTCAGTGTGGTTACTGTGTAGAAAAATGTCCTAAGAAGTGCCTTAGCATTATCCCAGGATATCAGGAGCCAATGGGTGAAAAGAGTATCGAAGAGGTAGATGTTCCAGAACCACCAAAACCAGCTCCAAAGCCAGCTGCACCAGCTGCTCCTCAAGCTCCTTCAACAGAAGCTTAAATATGATTTATTACCCTCGCCAGGTTCGCCTGGTGGGGGATTTTGTGTTATTTGGAAAGACTTATTTTTTATATGCAAAAAAAGATTACTATAGAAGGGCTGGTACAAGGAATAGGATATCGTCCTTTTGTGGCTGAGACAGCAAGAAAACTTCATATATCAGGTAATGTCAAAAACTCAGGCGGAATAGTAACAATACAGGCTTTAGGTGATGAGGTGGATGTATATTCATTTATCGCTACATTAAAGACCAACTGTCCTATTGGAGGAAGAGTGGATAAGGTTAGTGTATCAGATCTTCCAACAGATGAATTCTTGGACTATGATGACTTTTTAATAGTCTCAAGTGATGATGTGGGTATTGATAAGGTTCCATTTATTCCAGCGGATTTATGTACCTGTGAGGACTGTAAAAGGGAATTAAAGACCTCCTACAATCGCAGATTTAAGCATCCTTTTATAAGTTGTGTGAACTGTGGTCCAAGATATAGTATCATCGAAGCGTTGCCTTACGACAGACCACGAATTACCATGAAAGACTTCAAGCTGTGTGATGAATGTCACAGTGAGTATGTAACTTATGGCGATAGAAGACATCATGCTCAAACAATAGCTTGTCCTAACTGTGGACCAAAGATTAAAATCGAAGGTTCATTGGAAGGTGTATTTGCTCTTAAAGACATAGGTGGATATCACCTGGTTTGCAGTCCATATGATGAGAGCGCTGTTACAAGCCTAAGAGCTATGAAAGGCCGAGAATCAAAGCCTTTTGCAGTTATGTTTGCAGATGTAAATCAGATAAAAGAGTACTGTCAGGTTAATGAATTGGAGGAAAAACTTCTTACTTCAAGTGCAAGACCTGTAGTGCTATTAAATAGAAAAAATGAATCAGACAGTCAGTGGGATAAAATGTGTGACTCTGTATTTGGAAAAAGTCCATATATGGGAGCCATGCTTCCATGTAATCCTCTTCAGATTATGCTGGTGGAGGAAAGAGGCCCCCTTATTATGACAAGTGCCAATACTTCTGGGGGCAGTATGATTATAGATGATGGCAAAATGAGAGAATGGATTGCTCAAAAAGCAAAGCATAGTGATGTGACAGTACCAGTAGGTATCATCAGTCATGACAGAGAGATATTAACTCCTCTTGATGACAGTGTGGTTCAGGTGGTAAATGACAAGCCTCTATATATCAGAAGAGCCAGAGGCTATGTTCCAAATCCAATAGATATTGACACAGATGAGAGAATCTTTGCTGCAGGAGCAGACTTAAAGGGTACTTTTTGCTATGTTCAGGATGGCAGAGCTTATCCAAGCGGACCTGCCGGAGATCTGCAGGAACAGGACAGCATAGCAGTATATAATCTGGAAAAAGAGAGAATGAAAACTATATTTGGGTTCAAGCCTGATAAGTATGTGGTAGACAGACATCCTTTATATTTCAGTGTATCTCAGATAAATGAACCAAAGATAAAAGTAGCCCACCACAAGGCTCATGTAGCTTCTGTTATTGCTGAACATCATCTTTTGGGAGATGTTCTTGGGGTAGCCTTTGATGGAACTGGATTTGGAGATGACGGCACTGTATGGGGCGGCGAATTCTTTCTTTTTACAGAAAAAGATATTAAAAGAGTAGGAAGCTTAAAACCAGTGCTTTTAACAGGTGGAGACCAGGGAGCCAAAAATGCGCTTAGCTCGATGTATGGGTATCTGGCTGACGCCAGGTATTTGAAGTCGAAAAGTACTGTAGTGGAAATGGACAAGCTTACACTTACCATCAAAGCAAATGAGATGAAGATTAATCGTGTGAAAAGCTCATCCATGGGAAGGCTTTTTGATGCAATAAGCGCTTATCTAGGAATCTGTGACAACAACGGATATGAAGGTCAGGCCCCAATGGAATTAGAATATGTAGCATCCATGGCAGAGTGTGCGGCAAAGCTTAGCATTCCTGTAGAAAATAACCAGGGAGTTGCCAGTGCTCTTTTTGAGCAGATAGATAATGCTCTTAAGGTGCATTCGGTAGCTGAGGTCGCCCTTGGCTTTCACTATGCCGTAGCTGATTTTATTCTTCAGATATGTCAGCAAAATAGCCCTAAGCAGGTTGTTTTATCGGGTGGAACCTTTTGCAACAGAATATTGCTTTCAAGAACAGAAAAAATCCTTGAGTCTGCAGGCTTTAGCGTATATCATAATGAACAGGTGCCTTGCACGGATGCCGGATTATGTTTGGGACAGGCATGGCTGTGTGCGAGAAACTTAGATTGTAAATAGAGGTAATTTTTATGTGTGTAGCAATACCAGGACAGGTTATAGAGATTAAAGAGGATACTGCGGTTGTAGATTTTTCAGGTAACAAGGTTAATGCATATATAGGACTTGTGCCAGTGCAGGTGGGTGATTATGCGCTGGTTCATGCAGGCTGTATTATTCAGACTCTGAAGAAGCAGGAAGCCGATGAGATTATTGAGCTTATGGGAGATATCTAATGGAAATAAAGGATCTGGTGGACTATCTTAGAGGCTATGATGGAAGAGAAATAACCATAATGGAGGTGTGTGGAAGTCACACAGCTGCCATTGCAAAAAATGGTATTAAAAATATCCTTTCGGACAAGATTAAGCTGGTATCAGGACCAGGTTGCCCGGTATGTGTTACACCATCTGCTTATATAGACAAGCTTATAGAACTATCTTTGGAACCTGACACTACTGTGCTGACCTTTGGAGATCTGATACGTGTTCCAGGGTCAAAGGAGAGTCTTGGACAGGCTAAGACTCGAGGTGCTAAGGTTGAGATGGTATATTCGCCCATGGATGCCATTGCAAGAGCAAAAG
>JABUSV010000228.1 GCA_021442555.1 Pseudobutyrivibrio sp.
TTATCATAAGAAGTATTCATTAAATCCCAAATATTTTTTACAACACCTGATACATCATCAACAAACTGTTTTGGCGTAACCCCTGCCTCTGCAGCCTTAATCTCTATCTTTTGACCATGTTCATCTGTACCAGTCTGGAAAAATACATTATATCCTTCTTGACGACGATATCTGGCAATAGCATCTGCCAATACTATCTCGTAGGTATTGCCTATATGAGGCTTACCTGATGTGTATGCAATTGCTGTTGTGATATAATAATTACCTCTGTTAGACATTAAAAAACTACTCCTCGAACATTCCGTCTAATTTCTCTCCACAGTTGCTACAGAATGAAGCGCCTGTTTTGATTAATGTACCACATTTTGGGCAAGCTTTTCCGCCCTTGTTCTTCATCATTTCTTCGTTCAGCCAGTTTATTCTTGTAAGACAAGCTTCAATCTCATCAAACTGACCTTCTGTAGCAGTTTCCTTCTGCTCTTCATATACTTTTTTTCCAAGAGCTTCAAAAAGCTTTGCAAGTTCAGCTTCCTTTGTCTTTTTCTCATACAAGAGCTTTGTATTTTCTCCTGCTGTCTGCGCCATACTTGTAACATCTTTAGTCGCACTAACGATGCTCTCACTTAAATCCTCAAAAAATCCCATATCATTTTCCTCCTTTTTAGAATAAAACATCTATTCATGCATTTTAGCACACACTAAGGTTTTTATCCACAATATTGGACCTTCCTGCTTACGATATTCCACCATCTCTAATAATTATGTATGCCAGATATCCAATATAGAGCAACAACATTATTATTCCATCTACTTTGTTAAGCTCTTTTTTCTTAATAACCATAAGCCACATAATAATACTGAATACACAAAGAATCACTATATCAATTGTATTGATTGTAATAAAACTAATAGGACTAATTGCACTTGCTATACCAAGGACAAATAAGATATTAAATATATTTGAACCTACAACATTACCTATAGCCATATCCAATTCATTTTTTCGAGCAGCAGCTATTGAAGTAACAAGCTCTGGAAGTGAAGTTCCAAGCGCACATATTGTAAGACCAACCAATGCCTCTGACATACCTACAGCCAAAGCAAGTGTTGTTGATGAATTAACTACCCAATCTCCGCCAAACTTTATGGCAATTGCTCCTCCAACGATATAGATAATACATTTGATAGTAGATAAGTCCTCTATATCACTGTCTTCCATAATCTCCATGTCGCCAGTATCTGCACCTGTAGCTCTTGCCTTAAGGGCTGTTCTAATCATGGATATAAGAAACAGAACAAATATTATTAGTAATATTATTCCATCTATATGTCCTACAGATGAACCAATTATACCCATAACCATAAGCACTACAGCACAAAAAATAGAAAATGGTAAATCCTTTTTTATTGTATCTTCACTTACTGCAAGCTTGGAAAACAGTGCACATGTACCGAGTACTACCATTAGATTAAAAATATTACTTCCTACAGCATTGCCAATTGCTAACTGATTTGCATTTGCAAGAGAAGCGGTAATACTAACTGAGCACTCCGGAAGAGATGTTCCCATGGCAACTATTGTCATGCCAATAATCAATGCTGGTACATGCAGCTTCTTTGCTACTGCTGAAGCACCCTCTACAAAATAGTCTGCTCCTTTTATAAGAAAAGCAAATCCTAAAATAAGTAATACTATCGCCCCCGGTACTGTTGAAAAAAATGTAATCATTTCCTTCTCCTTCCTAAAAACCTAATGAAATACCCATTGTATGCTCAAGGATTATCTTTAATCCTAAAAATACTAGAATTATACCACCTGCTAAGGTTGCTTTTGCCTTGTATTTACTTCCAAAAATATTACCTATATACACGCCTCCTGCTGAAATTACAAAAGTAGTGCATCCTATAATTCCTATTGCTCTAAGTATATTAAAATTCTCCGTAAAAGAGAAGGTTACTCCACACGCTAACGCATCGATACTTGTAGCTATAGCCATCAATAATAATTCCTTTAAATCAAGTGGTGGATCAAGTTCTTCGACTTTATCCTCTTCTTTCCACTCTTTTACAGCATCAACAATCATTTTACCACCAATATATGCTAATAATATGAATGCTATCCAATGGTCAAAAACTACTATCTTATCTGCAAAAGTAGATCCTAGCGCCCAACCTATTAATGGCATAAGAGCCTGAAATCCTCCAAAAAACAAAGCTATAATGAAGCATTGCTTTTTATTAACCTTTCCCATTGCTAGTCCTTTACAAATAGCAACTGAAAAGGCATCCATTGATAAACCTACACCTAACAAAAAGATTTCTACTACTGACATTTTAAACTCCTTATATTTATTAATAAAAAAGACTCATGTGCATAGGGTCCTTCCCTTTGCACATGAGTCTCACTATTTAATGTTTGCCAGGTCAATATACGACCGAGTCTGTTGACAAACCACGCTACGCGCTAGCTACTCCCTCACGAGAATATACACACATTATCAACTTTTTTCATATATGTCAATGAAAAAGTTTAAAGTGTAATCTTACAAAATGATTTTTTGCCTTTTTTAACAATGAATTCATCATTAAAATCGGCTTTTGTATAAGTTGTTTTTGAATCAGATACTTTAGCTCCATTAACAGATACACCGCCCTGTTCCACAGCACGTCTTGCCTCTGCACGGCTTGCTGTAAGACCTGAAGAAACAAGAATCTGGAGTATATCTACAACTTCATCTCTAAAGTCATCTTCTGTAAGTGTTGCTGATGGCATGTTTTCTAAGGAACCACTTCCAGCAAATAAAGCTTTTGATGCCTCTCTTGCTTTTTCTGCTTCTTCCTTGCCATGAACAAGCTCTGTAAGCTCATAAGCTAAAATATCCTTTGCTTCATTAAGCTGAGCACCTTCCCAGCTCTCCATCTTGTTTATCTCTTCAAGAGGAAGGAATGTAAGCATCTTAATGCACTTGAGTACATCCGCATCTGCTACATTTCTCCAGTACTGATAGAACTCAAATGGTGTAGTCTTGTTTGGATCAAGCCATACTGCTCCACCTACGGTCTTACCCATCTTCTTGCCCTCTGAGTTAAGAAGGAGTGTAATTGTCATAGCATGTGCATCCTTACCAAGCTTACGTCTGATAAGCTCTGTACCACCAAGCATGTTTGACCACTGGTCATCTCCACCAAACTGCATATTGCATCCATAATCCTGGAATAGTTTGTAGAAGTCATATGACTGCATAATCATGTAGTTAAATTCAAGGAAAGACAAGCCCTTTTCCATACGCTGCTTATAGCACTCTGCTCTAAGCATATT
>JABUSV010000092.1 GCA_021442555.1 Pseudobutyrivibrio sp.
ATCCAGACGATAAGCCTTGTTCCATGGATAACCCAACATGGTGTTGCGTTCCATATCCATACACAGCTTGTGAATAGTGACATCATCCCTGGTGGTAAAGGCGCCCTCTGTGTAGTCGATGGTATCAAGCATTATTTTCTTGGAAAATACTACCTTACCTGTATCCTTATCCCTGTAGTCCTCAGTATGACTGTAGATTGCTACGTCGACCCTGTTACGCTTAAGAAACATGGACAACACCTCAAGAAGATGATTGTCATAGGTGTCATCAGGATCCAGGAAGAGTACATACTCACCTGTAGCGTGCTCAATGCCTGTATTTCTGGCTGCTGATACGCCTCTGTTCTTGTCGTGTCGAACGACTGTAAATCTGTCGTCTCTATCAGCAAAATTCTTGGCAATTGCACCACTTCTGTCAGGGGAGCAGTCATCTACAACAATAACTTCAAAATCATCGTAGGTCTGATTGACAAGACATCCCAAGGCATCGGTAATGTATCTCTCAACTCCATATGCAGGTACGATCACTGAAAACTTAATATCACTCATAAAAGGTATTATACCACAAAATATTAACTATGGATTATATTTTCTAAACAGATTGTTGAAGAGAATCTTCATCAGTTCACTGTTACCCTTAAAAAAACTAATCTTGGTAGGCGTCTTTCCCTTGGCAGGATATGCTCTTGTAACAGGAATCTCACAGGCCTTCATGCCAAGCTGAGAGGCGCGCACTGACAGATATGCCAGCAGCTCGTAGGTCATAAAAATATCTCTTAATGGCTGCACTCTCTCGTCTGTGAGATAGCGCATTGAGTAGCCTCTGTAGGCATTGGTGGTGTCTGTAAATCTCTGACCTGCAGTAAGTGAAATAACCGGTGCATGAATGAGTCTTACTGACACGTTTCTGATAAATGGAGTGTTTATGGCTACACCACCTTTTATGAATCGAGAGCCTTGAATCAGGTCATAGCCCTCTTCTAATTTGTCTATAAACCTGGGCACATCCTCTATGCTGTCCTTGTTGTTTCCATCCACCGTGATAACACCCTTGTAGCCTCTTTCCATGGCCCAGGAAAAGCCCATTCTAAGCTGTGCTCCCTGTTTACCGGTATCTCTTTTAACCAACAGAGCGTTGACCTCAAGGCTTCTTAGGATGGTCTCATCAGTACACCCATCTGTAGAGCCGCCATCACAGATAACTATATCTGCAACATCCGACACGTGGGTGTCCATGGCCCGTTGAAGCTCCTTGTGAATCCTGTCTCCCTCGTTGATTATTGGAATCAGAACCACGTAATCCTTGGTTTTTGTGTTATATTCCGTAGCCTCGTACTGTGGTACTCCCGGCTTTTTTTCATAGATCATTAAACAATACTCCTGACGTAGGATAAGGCTGCTTCTATAATAGCCATATCCTCTTGTTTTCCCATCTCTATAGAGATGAAGCCCTGATAATCTTCCCTTTTAAGAAGTGTAATCAGCTGTTCATGCAGCTTACGATGCTCTATTGGTGCCAAATATGGTTCACTGATATGAACATGATTGATTAAATTAACCTGTCCTTCAAGCATGTCCACAGACTCATTGTTCTGTATCATGGTTCCCAAATCAAGGTTGAGCTTAAATCCCGGAGAATTCACCTTTTTAATAAGCTCTATCGCCGACACGGTGTCGTTAATATAGTTGGTGTTATAGATTGGAGGATTGGCCTCCATCCCAATAGCAGTACCCGATTCAAAGGCATAATCTCCCAGTTCCTTAAAAAAAGCTACTGCTATCTCATCAATCTCATCAGATGTCATGTTTTCTGGTGTCACCCTGCTCTTAGGACATCCAAACACCAGATTATTACAGCCTGCTGCTGCGGCAAAATCAATAGCTTTTTTTGTGTAGTCAATAAGAGCGTGTCTCTCACTATCGTTTCCAAACACCATCTCCGTTCTTCCAAACCAGATGGATTGCATGGAAGATACGCAAAAGCCATAATCGTTATCGATAGCTTCACTCCAATCTGCCACTTCCTGCCTGCAGTCATATGGATTATCTGGAAAAATACGTGTAGGTGCAATCTCTATTCCCTGATAGTCGTATTTTTTCATAAGCTCATATATGGTTTCATCGTTATCCTGGCTCCAGCCAATATTAGATATAGAAAGCTTCATCATCTTACTCCCACAAATCTGGCTATATCCTCAAGAACCTGCTGCCTGTTCATAAGATAGCCGTTATGTCCTCCAAACACAGTGTCGTATTTGGTTCTGTAATCATAATATACTGTGTTAGGTGCAAACTCATTATCAAATGCTTCGCCCCCTGTGAGATACTCATACACCTCAGCCGCAGATACAGGCTCTGTAGCTGGATGCCACAGTCTGATTCCCTCGTTGAGCGCTGTATTAATATCCTTCCACAGACGGGACAGAGGGTAAAACTGATAGACATTGCGACTGTCCGTAAAATTAAGAGCGGTAAAGCCTATAGCCTTAAACTTGGCCTTTAGCTCCTCACTGACAGCATCAGTAAGCTCCTTACATCTGTAGAATCCGTTATCCTGCAGATCATAGTAGGTTCTTAAGTCTCCATCAACACCACACAGCTCTTCAAATTTTGCTTCCTTTAGCATGAAAGGAATGACGTTGATGTAGTCATATATAAAATTCTTTTTTATATTAATACCATACAAGCCAGGAAGTCGGATAATGAGAGCATCCTCATATCTTTCTCTTACCCACTGCTCTAAGCGATAGCGGTTAAGACCATAAGCGTGTAGGTCCACCGTATCTATCTCACAGCTTTCATCCTTGCCGTTAGGTTCCTTTAACACATCAACAGTAGATATCAGCACCAATTTCTTAGGATTAATCCTGGTGATATTATCCTGGGCCTGATATATAAGCTTCATATCCGACTCAGGGTCGGTATTGGCCAGATATTTTTCTGCACGGAGTCCCGAATAGATAAGAAGGTCAGGGTTGGTGTCGTAAGCCTCACTAATATTTTTTGAATTGTATACCTTGTCTATGTGCTGGCTTCCTGCTGCATATATATTGCTGCCTACAAAGCCAGTGTAACCTACAAGAGAAATCATATAGCCTCCTATTTTGTCAGCTTCTCTATACTCTCAAAGCTGTAGCGCTTGCGCTTGAATACCAGATTAACTATTATCTGCAGATATTTTACGATCACTGTAAGTATTCCAAACAGTCCAAAGAATCCAAAGGACAGGAATAAAATTGTGGTTGTCCAGCCTTCTACAGGACTGCCGATGAGGTAGATAAC
>JABUSV010000115.1 GCA_021442555.1 Pseudobutyrivibrio sp.
CCTCTCACGGCGAAAACAGCGGTTCGATTCCGCTAGGAACTGCTAATCAAGCGAGAGCAGGAAGCTCTCGCTTATGTTTTTTATAGGAGGTTTACGATGGCAGCGTTAAAGGTTGTACTTATCATTGTTTTAATATTAGTTAGTGTGGCAATCACCACAATCATTCTTTCCCAGGAGGGTAAGCAGAACGGACTCAGCTCATTAAGCGGTCAGCAGTTTGATTCTTACTACTCAAAGAACAAGGGTCGTACAAAGGAAGGTCTTCTTGTTAAGATTACTACTATTCTTGTAGTTCTTTTCTTTATACTGTCTGCTGTTCTTAACATCGGAAGCTTCTAAAATGATTATTTGCCACCCTGTTTTGGGTGGCTTTTTTTTATCAGATTACAGTATAATTAGGTTATGGATAATATTAAAAAACAAAAACATTTTCTAATGGACGTTTTTAAAAGTAGTGCCTATGTTCCTATGAAAAAAAAGGAATTAGAGCTTCTATTGGACGTGCCAGGTGAAAAAAGAGATGAATTTAAGAGAGTGTTAGATGAACTTGTCAAAGAAGGTGCAATAGAGATTACCAAGCGCGGCAAATATCAGGTAGTAGAGAAGTACAGTTCTAAGAAACAGCCAAAGGATTTCAAGTCGAAGGATACTTCAAAAACTGCTTCCAAGGACATATCCAAGTCATCAAAGTCAAATGAAAACAGACCTGCAGATTTTACAGGCAGATTTGTAGCCCATAGAGATGGATACGGCTTTGTTGTAGTTGAAGGTATGGATGAGGATTTTTTTGTTAGCAGAGACAATACCCTCAACGCCATGAATGATGATGAAGTAGCCTGTGTATTTTGCAATACAGTACCAGGAAAGAGACGCGAAGCTAAGATAATTAAAATCATTACAAGAGGTGTATCAGAGGTTGTAGGTACATATGAGAAGTCGAATGGATTTGGATTTGTTATATGTGACAACACCAAGCTTGACAGAGATATTTTCATTCCAGCAGGTCATGATTTGGGTGCTGTAAGTGGACATAAGGTTGTAGTTAATATAGATGATTACGGCAATGACAAAAAGAAGCCAGAAGGTACTATTATAGAGATTCTTGGACATAAAAATGATCCAGGAGTTGATATCTTATCTATTATAAGAGCTTTTGGTATACCAACAGAATTCTCAGATAAGATTATCAAACAGGCGGCAACAGTTGCCAAGCCTGTATCTGATGCTGATATGGAAGGTCGTAAAGACTTAAGAGACTGGAATATAGTTACCATTGATGGCGAAGATACCAAGGATATAGATGATGGTGTGTCCCTTACCATGGATGGTGATAATTATGTCCTGGGTGTTCATATTGCAGACGTAACCAACTATGTTCAGGAAGGCTCAGCTTTGGACGTAGAAGCCCTCAAAAGAGGCACCAGTGTGTATCTTATTGACAGGGTTATACCTATGCTACCACATACTCTTTCTAATGGAATATGCTCGCTTAATGAGCATGAAGAGAGATTAGCCATGAGCTGCATAATGACCTTTGATCCAAATGGCAGACTTATAGATCATGATATATGTGAATCAGTAATTATCAGTAAACACAAGATGTGTTATTCTTCGGTTGCAAAGATTATCGTTGACAGGGATGAAGCAGAGCGTAATAAGTATTCAGATGTTTGTGATATGCTTGATAAAATGTATGAGCTTTCCAAATTACTTCGCAAGGTAAGATTTAAAAGAGGCTCAATAGATTTTGATTTTCCTGAGACGGTCCTTGAATTGGATGATAATGGGCAGATTAGCGGAATACATCCTTTTGAGAGAAACGATGCACACAAGCTGATAGAAGATTTTATGTTAGTAGCTAACGAGACAGTGGCTGAGCATTTTTGTATAATGGAGTCTCCATTTTTGTACAGAGTGCATGCAACTCCTGACAAGGAAAAAATCGACAGATTAAAGCATTTTCTTGGAGCTTGTGGATACAGTCTGAAGGGCCATTCTGAGGAGATACATCCTAAGGAGATTCAGACTCTTCTTTCAAAGCTTGAAGGTGAGCCACAGGAAGCTGTTATCTCAAAGATGACGCTTAGAGCCATGCAACAGGCCAGATACGAGATAGAAAGTCGTGGCCATTTTGGTCTGGCAGCTAAGTACTATTGTCATTTTACATCGCCTATCAGACGATATCCTGATTTACAGATACATCGTATTATCAAGGATCATCTAAGAGGCAGAATGAATGACAGAAAATCGAGCCATTATGACTCTATTTTACCTGTAGTTGCCACAGAATCCAGCAGACTTGAACGTCGCGCCCAGGAATGTGAAAGAGAGGTCAATAAGCTTAAGATAGTTCAGCTTATGGCAGGCCATATAGGAGAGCATTTCCAGGCTACAATCTCTAGCATTACAGGCTGGGGTATTTATGTAGAGCTTGATAATACTGTTGAGGGTCTTGTGCATATATCTACTCTTATTGATGACCATTATTCTTTCTATGAGGATAATCTTACGCTGGTTGGAAATCATACAGGACGTATATTTGAACTTGGACAAAGAGTTGATGTTGTATTAGAGGCTGTAGATGATATGGCGCGGACAATAGATTTTACATTAGAGGAATTTTCACGTTATGAGTAATGAGGCAAAAAAACTGATAGCTAACAACAAAAAAGCGTATCATGATTTTTTTATAGAAGAGACCTATGAATGTGGCATCTGCCTGGTAGGAACTGAAGTTAAGAGTCTTCGGCAGGGGCGATGCTCAATCAAGGAGGCTTACGTTCGTATAGAAAATGGTGAGATAAATATCCTTCAGATGCATATACCGCCATATGAAAAGGGCAATATATTCAATAGAGACCCACTTAGACCAAGAAAGCTTTTGATGCACAAGTCTGAAATAAATAAACTTTTAGGCAAGATTAAGGAACAAGGTTATACTCTGGTTCCAACAGAGGTTTATTTTACAAAGGGCAAGGTAAAAGTAATGGTAGGTCTTGCCAAAGGTAAAAAACTCTATGATAAGAGAGCAGATATAGCTAAGAAGGATCAAAAGCGTGAAGCGCAAAGAGACTTTAAGGTTAGAAATTTAGGATAGTTTTAACTCGAGGTTTATTGAAATCCAAGGGAAAGTAGATTATACTAACTAAGCCAAGCATGTCTTGGCTTTATATATGGGCTAGTAATGGTTTCGACAGGGATCATGC
>JABUSV010000159.1 GCA_021442555.1 Pseudobutyrivibrio sp.
ATGAACTTATTTTATTATTTTGAAATTTGGTGTCGTAATTAAAAAAAATGTTTATATCACTAATGTCAATAATTTTTTGCACTCCTCAAATATATATAAAGTATTACATAATCCCTTCTCATATTTTATTTATATAGAAAACATATCATCTGTAAAAGTTAGTTAACATACCAAAAGCTGATAATTATTTACCGTTCTGTTCTATTTGCATCTATCAGCATTATTAAATAAAAAAGCTAAGGACTTTAAGGGTCCTTAGCTCAAATTATAGGATGACTTCACCTACATATTATAAAATTCTATGCACTCGGCAATCTCTTCAGGCATCGAGCCTGTTTGTTTTTCATATTTGTCAAAGACTGCATGCAGGTGATGCAATGCTTGGGCAGTTTTGGTATTGTACCTTGTAATGGAAGCCTCAAACAATGGATGGGCTGCCACAGCTTTCCGATATTGCTTAGCAAAAGGACAATACTTGGCCATGAGTTCTCGCTCCACCTTGTTAAGTCTGACAGAGCCCTGAGATTCAAAGTTAACCCAGATAATATACTGTCTGGTAAAGGCTTCACGCATATTATTACGAGATGACTTCAGCAGAATCTTAATCTTTTCTTTATGTTCTGCACTCAGATCTCTGTTCTTACGATAGAAAGTAAAGTAATCGTAAAAATCTGAGGTCAGGCAATTAGCCTGAATATCATTCCAGCGAGAACCATTTTCTTTTCTGCAAACTTCCCACCTAAAAGCTCCACAGCAGGCTATCATAAGCTTATCTATATCCTCTAGCGTAAATATAGGGAAAACCATTCTGCCAGGAGTGTCTACCTTTAATCCGCCGCACTCTTGCCACAACATAGCTCTCATACCACAGTTCGGCAGCAGAATAATATCAGGTACCACCTTCTTCATATACATCTCACTCTTAATACCTGCAGCCTGATCTACGAAGTATTCTTCTCTGTAAAAGATACCAAAATCTATAGACTCTATTCTGGCGATGGCCTCCTGTAGCCTCTCCGCAGTAAGAAGCATTCTATCAGGAGAAGCTGCAAAGTCTTCCATAGCCAGCACTGGACAAAATGCTGTCATCTTACCTGAAGTGGTACGGTTCGCTGACATAAAGAAGTTATGTATTTCAAACTTAACCTTTTCATCCTGATTGTTCATGTACTCATTGACTTTATTCTCAGGGATGTTACCTGATTTGCGTTCCTCAAGAACAAAACCTCTGTAATCGAGATCTAACTCATTACGGCTAGGTTCTCTGTCTCCATTATATATAGCAAGAAGCCAGGTATATATGGTAAAAACATGATCAGTCTGACAACTGATAAGCCTATCATTAACAACATCTCTTAGGCCAGTTGTAATCTCCTGGCCAACAGCATCATAATCTATAAAACCAAAATTCAAGAACATCTCAAGCACATCACTGCGCTCTGGTTTCTGCAATGATGCAAAGAATACTTTTTCATATATCTCATAAAAAGCATCCACAGCCTTTTTCCTGATACGACGAGCCTTGTCCTCTCTGTCTTCCCTGTCAGGAAGTGCCAGATAATCCTGTATTATCTGACGATATTTTTCTGTCTGCTCCTCATCTATGCCACCAAACTCACAGATATGTCCCAGACAATCATCCATCTGAGCCTGTGCCAGATTCTGATTGTGCTGAAATTCTGCAACATCCTTGGCAAAGTCATGGTTTTTGTAGGCATCCCATCTGCGCTTAAGCAAAGCCTTATCATATAGACCGCTTTCGCTGGCCCAGTTGTATATAGACTCAAGCTGTGCTACAACATCGTCACAGGCTATGTCTCTTTGAACACAAAATACCTGCAACTCAAATAAATCATTGAACAAATCCAACTCACTGTCGGAAATCAGTATTGGAGTAAACTCCTCTAAATAAAAGCCTGCCATCTCCACGCAGTTCATGGCACGAGTCATATATCCACAGCATGTACCTATTACACCTGCAACTACAGGTATTTCCTTACCGTAGATTGACTCAATATTTTTGTTATCTATACTGTTCAGACAGTCAATATAATCATGTTCCCAACTTCTGATGGTATCTTCTAACTCAAGCTGTTCCATATCCTCTAAGAGAATAAGTTTCTTGGCTATAGTACCGCTGGCCTTGCACTTTTTTGCATACTCTCTGTAGTAATCATGGCAAGACTTATAGAAGTGGTATACCTGATCCATTATTTCATCATACTGTACAAAGACATCCCTGCATTGTCTGAAAGCACCCTTGGCATATCCAAAGATAAATACAGGATTCTCCTCAAATATCTTGTAAAGATCAGCCATAGAGTTATATTCGCAAGGAAACAGGGAAACCTCCTCTAAGGTTACATAGGTTGACTCATAGGTCTCATTTAAAGCATCTGAAAGCCCTACTACAGTTCCCGGGCCCAATGTAATATGGCTTCCTTTCCACTCCTGGTCTACAGAACCAGAATAAACCACATACATTCGAGTAACCTTTTCACCAGCTTTAATTATTTTTTTGCCCTTAGCCTCTTTAGTGATTTCCAATGTTTTCCCCTTTTTACATTAAAAAAATCTAATTATTTTGTGCCGAATATTCTGTCGCCTGCATCGCCCAAACCAGGACAGATATATGCATTTTCATTAAGCTCTCTGTCAATATGTCCAACATATATCTGAACATCCGGATGTGCTTCATGTAAAGCTCTAACTCCTTCTGGTGCCCCGATGATGGCCATAAACTTGATACGTTTTCCACCGTGCTGCTTGATTAGGTTGATAGCATCTATTGCTGAACCACCTGTCGCAAGCATAGGGTCTGTAACAACTATCTGTCTCTCCTCTATAGGGCTAGGAAGCTTGCAGTAATATTCGTGTGGCTCATGAGTCTCTTCATCACGATACATTCCAATGTGTCCGATTTTCGCCGTTGGCACCAGTCTTTGAATTCCGTTTACCATTCCAAGTCCTGCTCTAAGGATAGGAACGATGGCCATCTTGCGGCCTGCGATTACAGGTGACATGCACTTTTCGATTGGAGTTTCGATTTCGATATCAACTGTCTCCAAATCATTCAAAGCCTCGAATGCTTCAAGCATTGCAATTTCTTCTACGAGAGCACGAAACTCAGCTGTTCCTGTGGACTTGTCACGAAGCATTGTGATTTTGTGCTG
>JABUSV010000236.1 GCA_021442555.1 Pseudobutyrivibrio sp.
GAGATGATGTGCTTTGTAGCCATAAGCTCAGCATCCTGACCTGTGATAAGTGGCCAGTTGTCTGCTGTGTAGCCGGCACCTTCCAAAGCTGCCATACAACCATAAGCAAGTCCGTCGTAAGCTGTTGCGCAGATGTTAAGATCCTCGTCAGCATAGTAACGTGTAAGGAGGTCCTCACATCTCTTCATAGCTGTCTGCTGATCCCATCTTAATGTGTTGTTTGAATCAAAATCTAACTGACCAGACTTACAAACAAGTGCGCCGTTATCAAGGTATGGCTGAATCTGCTCCATAAGACCTGCATAAAGCATATGAGCATTGTTATCATCAGGTGAACCCATGAACAACTCAATTGTCTGTGGATTTGCTGGATCAAGCCCAGCATTATCTACGATATACTTACCGATTGCTGTACCAACACCCTTGTTATCAAATGTAGCGTAGTAAGAAACTGCATCTGTGTCCATAAGAAGACGATCGTATGCGATAACAGGAATTCCTGCATCCTTAGCCTGCTTCTCCACATTTACAAGAGCTGATGAATCGATTGAAGCAATAACCAGACAGTTACATCCAGAAGCTATCATGTTCTCAATCTGAGATACCTGAGCCTGCACATCATCCTCTGCATACTGAAGATCTACAGTGTAGCCTAACTCCTCAAGCTGTTTCTTCATGTTTGCGCCATCGTTAATCCATCTCTCTGATGACTGTGTAGGCATGGCAACACCAACCTTCTTGCCACCACCTGATGCTGATGAGCCGCCTGCTCCGCATCCAACAAGTAATGTAGCAACCATTGCTAAACTAAGTAGCGCGCCTAAAATTCTCTTTTTCATAATCTCCTCCTTCAAAGATAAACATTAGTTAGCGCATTGTACAATATGTACAACATAAACCCCCGTGCACATTTTCTCTCTGTGCAACTTATGTTCATTGTATGATTCAATAGGGTAGTTGTCAACAATATTTTGCCGTTTTAATGTACATCTTTTAGTAATATGTACATATACAACTTTCCCAACTTGTACATATACAAGCTCCCAAACCAAGTAAATCTGTACATATTTCACCCATTTTGTTTCACACATAGTTCACATTTCTGACCCACCTTTTTTCTCACTCCTTCCTCCACCACATCTTTTCCCCTGGCGCCGCCGCCTACCCCTTTGGCACAATCTTTTCGACTGGTGCTTAGTGTTACTTGGGGGGAGCAAGCAGCTTGTCTTACGTGTACATTAACCGCTGAACCCCCAATGAGATTGTACGACTTATACGCACAGAATTACCTTAAAAGCTATCAGTGTTTCAAGGGTCTCTAGTGCTCAACATCTCGGTCTTGGATTGCTAAGAGTGCCCCTTGCACAAAAAGGGGCCGCAAAAATTCGACGTCGTGTCTCAGATTTTGCTAATCTCGCCGTCCATGGCGAGATTACCCCCTTTTTGCGCTAGGAACACACATAAGCAATCCTACAACCTCGACGAAAATCCGCACTAGAGACTCCTTAAACCTCTGATAGCTCATTATTAATCAAAGACTGTGCGTATAAGACGTACAATTGAAACAGAGTGTCCGCGTTTAATGAACATAAAATAATAAGACAAGCCGCTTCACCCTTAGTAACACTTAGCACTAAGGAGCTTGCTTGTGTCAAAGGGGTGGGCGGCGGCGCCAGAATGAAGGATGTGGTGGAGAATAATACAAAGATTAGGATTGAGATAGTACAGAATGGGGAAAATAGAAAATGCCACAGCTTAGCTGAGGCATTGGGTTTCGGTTATTAGTATATCCAGTGGTATATCCCAAGGATTTGGGTTAAGGGTGTCCAGAACTTGGACATGAAAGGCTACTCCTGCTTTTTTTATGGAACCAGAGTGTGAAGCAAAGAATCTGTCATAGAAGCCTTTGCCATGGCCTACTCTATTACAGTTCTTATCAAATATGACGCCTGGTGTGAAGCATACACATTCAGTGGTTGCCAGGTACCGACAATCACTAGTCTGATATGTAGGTTCCATTACGTGAAAGGCAGCTTCTCTAAAGTTTGATAAATCATGAACTTTATAAAAATCCATGGTACAGTCCTCATGGGTAACAGGAAAATAAATATGCTTACATTTTTTTAAAAGATATTCATAGACTGGCAATAGGTTAGGCTCTGTAGACATGGGATAAAAGCATAAATAGGTGTCAATAGCCGCCCACTCAGTGTCAATAAGCGATATCAAAGTCTGACATATCCTGGCTGAGTATTCTTCCTTTTGTTGATGGCCTAACTGTTCAATAAGCTCTGTGATTTTTTTTCTGTTCATAAAGTTATTTTCTTCTTTGAGCAATTATTGCATCTAATGTCCCCTGATCCAAAGCTACGCCCGAGCTTTTCTTTGAACGTTTGCCACGGCTACAAAATTCATTTGGGACTGGGTTTAACAATCCCATCTTATTGCTGCATCTGTAGTCAAATGCTTTGCCACCGGCAGTTTCATTTTGATTTACAATAAAGTACTCACAATCTGTACATAATACAATATCCATATTAGCACCCCCGTACATATTAGATAGGCTTAGTATACCACATTATTAAATCAATGTATAAAAACATCTGTCCGCTATTTTTTTGTAATTTTTGTATATTTTCTTATGTACAGAGATGTTGTAAATTCTATCGAGTAATAAACGAAAGGAATCCAATAGAATGGAAAAGAAAAATTTGACAAGATTTACTGAGGCATGCTTTTTAGCAGCGTTGAGCTATATAGGATTTATGTTTTTAAGAATTGATATTCCTATGGGTGCTGAAAAGACTGCTTTTCACTTAGGCAACGTCTTTTGCGTATTAGCCGCATTATTACTTGGAGGCCCTATGGGAGGCTTATCAGGTGCTGTAGGCATGACAATCGCCGATCTTACCTCAGGATATGCAACCAGTGCCCCTAAAACCTTTGTGCTCAAGCTTTGCATAGGATTAATCGTAGGCTTTGTGGCACACAGAGGTTTTAAAATCGACACTATCGAAAGTAAATCAACGCTTACAATAGCTGTTGTAATTTCTTCTGCAGCGGGCATGATTTTTAACGGATTTGCAGATCCACTGGTAGGATATCTTTATAAAACATATCT
>JABUSV010000166.1 GCA_021442555.1 Pseudobutyrivibrio sp.
TTAATCAATTAATTTTCCATTACTGGTCTTAAGATACCGATACACCTCAGCAAAGAATTCTAAACTGTCACCTACAGAGTACTCCTCGAATCCTTTCAGGTCCATCCACACATGATCTTCTTTGCCATCAAAGCAGATTCCATCAGGATACATTCCGCTGACATAGATTCTTTTAAAGCATATTTTGTCCTTTGTAACCCTTTCAATCTGCCCCGCAAAACCTAACGGAATTGCATGAGCGCAGGTCATGAACCATCCTCTGCAATGCGGTTCTGACTGCTTAAGTATTCGCTGATACTCCTCTTTTGTAAGTCGTTCACCGCCTACAACATCATCCCATTCTCTGACTTTTGTTTTGTTCATTTCTTTACCTCCAAAATTAGTAAGTGCTGTTTTCAAACAGCCTGACATGCTAATTTCCCATTGAACAAATAATCAAATTATGTCAGATGTGATCCTATTTTTTACGAACAAAAGCACCAGCGACTCCTACAACCAGACTCACAGCCGCCACGACAGCACCACCTGCTTTCTTGGCTCCGTCTACCACTTTGTCTTTTTGATCCTGCTTATCAGCCGAACATCTTACACACAGCACATTCTCTTCATTTTCCAGCAATTGAGTATGACATTTTTTGCATACCGGAACGAGAGAGGAACCACATTTAAGACAAAAGTTGTCGTCTGATTTGTATTTTAATTTTTTCTTATTTGCCTCACAAGATTTATTGATGCATCCTTTAGCCTGCTTCATTTTCTGCCTCCGCAAATCCTATATAAAAGACTTTTTCTTTTGCTGTTAACTTTTGTTCAAGTTCCGAAACGTCAAGTTTTAATTCAGCTCTGTTATTCCAAAGGCCTGCCATTTCGCCTGTATCACTAACATCACATTGAGCCAGTAGGGCGGCATTTTTTGCAACCGTATTTTCAATAAAATGAGAATATTCTCCTAAGGCTGTTGTCATAGCTTTCATTTCACCTTGATCACAGTATATGGCTGCTCTTAGCAAAGATGCTTGATGTATAAACTCAAATGCTTTATTGATACTGCTCATCCGCTCATCAATCATCTTTACCTTCTTGCCTCGCTCAGACAGATACTCCCTATCTACAAGGTACTTTATATCTGATTGCATGGTGAGTTCAAGCTGAAATGTTGATTCCGCTAATGATCTTAGGGCCTGTACAAGCAAAGCCTGCCTCAGGCTCTCATTATCCGTATTTTTAGCTTCCAGATACATTGCCAGGCCACTATAATACAATCCTATACGGTCATTCTGCTGTCCCTGAAGTACATCTCTAACGCTGCGGTCAATAGTAACAATTTGTTCAGCAATACTCTGTATTTGCTCCTGTAATGCCGCCATCTGCAACGCATTGGTAATCTGAGTCGGAACCATCTCACCCTTAAGAACTTCTTTCTTTATTCCGAGCTTTGAACCGAACTTTCCATCACTTTGCATCAGCTGAGCGCACAGTTTGCCTTCCTTTGTCTGTTGAAGTTTAATAGTCCCTTCATCAATTGCCTTGATCAACTCGTCCGACATGTCAACAACATATTTTGTTCCTTGTTTCATGCCCTTCTGAATTTCAGAAACAATTGGAGCTTCTTTTGCTACAGCTTTACAAATTGCATTGGCTGCATTCTGTGCCTGGTCTATTGTTCTTTTTAAATTGTCCCTTAACAGTGCAACGGGATAATTTGCATCATATGGAGAAACCGCCTTTATCGGCTCACCATTAATGTCCAGGATTTCTACAATATCCCCCATGCGCTTACCTCATCATCTACTCGTCGTAACGGAAATGGTATTGCCGTTTGACTTTACTGTAATATCACCATTTTCATCAGTTCTATATACCCTTGCATCCAAATCACGTAACAAGCTCAGTGTCCTCTCTCCTGGATGACCATATTTGTTTCCGGCTCCAACAGATATCACCGCATATTCAGGCATAAATGTTCTTAGAAACCTGTACATTGAGCTTGTTATATCATCGATGTTGTTATCTTCACTTTTGTCGGACCCATGATGGGGCATCTTTATCAGATCAATTTTAAATTCTTTATCATCCGGATTAACATATTTTTCTGTTATTGCCTTTTGAGCAGTTTCTTCTATGTCTCCGGTAAACAAAAATTGGGTATCACCGTACGTTACCATCAATACCAATGAGTCGTTCGGTTCATCAGCCTTAGCATAAATAACCTCAACCTCAGCACTGCCAAGATTATACTTATCGCCTTCATGAGGTATCGTTATCGTAGCACCATTAGTCCCCAATTCCTTGGATACTTTTCTAAAAATCTCCGTATCAGCATAATCAGAATTGCATATGGTTTTATCAATATTGGTTGCATACGTCAATGCCTTGGGTAGTCCACCTATATGATCTGCATGCAGATGAGTCATTACCAGAAAATCCAGGTGTTTAATATCTCTGTCTACAAGCAGATTATAGACTGTATCAGCTGCAGATGTATCGCCTCCATCTATCAGCATATACCTTCCATCGCATTCAATAAGAGCTGCATCTCCCTGGCCCACATCTATGAACTGTATGCAGAATGTCGATTCTGGTGCCTTATAGCTCCCTTCCGAAGAGCAGGCACATAATAAAATTGACGCAATTAACAATAAAACTGTGATTAGCTTGTTTTTTCTCATTGAGCTTTAAACTCCACTGTATATCCCAATCCCAAAAAGCCCTTTTCATATTTGCTTACGGCATATTTAATTTGCACTGTTTTGTCATAGGCATCTCCATAAGTAATTTCTATTGTGATTTTAGAATCTGCCTTCCATTCATGCTTTTTAAGTTTCTTACTTGAAATAACTGCTTCAAAAGTATCTATTGTGGAACCTTCTCTGTTTACTTTTGAAACCTCGCAATCATCATATACTGATGTCTTTCCGCTTTCATACACAGTCACTTTAATCTTTGATTCAGCCGTCAAAAGATTAACCGGAATTATAAAGTCATCCTTATCAAAAGTGATTGCATAATTCGTATTTCCACCGGAAAAAGAGTACGCATTATTAATAGGCTTTGTCATAAAGACGCCATTGGAACTCGTTTTTAAAAGATCTTCAATTTCTTTTTTATCAGTTG
>JABUSV010000158.1 GCA_021442555.1 Pseudobutyrivibrio sp.
ATCTGGCGCGTTCTTCCTTGGTGTGATTTGGTACGCGCATATTAGGAATCTTAAGATCCTTGAGATGAGTCAGATTCTTGTCCAACCACTCACCATAAGGCTGCTTTGTTGCATAAGCTGTCTTAAGCTCCTCATCAGCAATGAGACGTCCTGCCACTGTATCTACAAGCAGCATCTTTCCTGGCTTTAATCTATCCTTAACCTTGATACGACTTTCATCTATTGGAAGTACACCAACTTCTGATGAGAGGATTAGGTAATCATCGTTTGTTACATAAAATCTTGATGGACGAAGACCGTTTCTATCAAGAACAGCACCCATAATATCTCCGTCTGAGAACAAAATAGAAGCTGGTCCATCCCATGGCTCCATCATTGTGGCATAGTACTGATAGAAATCTCTTCTTTCCTGACTCATGGCAGTATTGTTTGCCCATGGCTCAGGAATAGTCATCATAACCGCAAGTGGAAGTGGAATTCCATTCATTACCAAAAATTCCAGTGTGTTATCAAGCATAGCTGAATCGGAACCTGTAGCATTTACCACTGGAGTAATCTTAGAAAGCTCCTCCTCCAAAAAGTCAGAGTACATTGTCTCCTCACGGGAAAGCATTCTGTCCGCGTTACCCTTGATAGTGTTAATCTCACCATTGTGAACAATGAATCTGTTTGGATGAGCTCTTTCCCAACTAGGATTAGTGTTAGTAGAGAAACGTGAGTGTACGATAGCAATAGCAGATTCATAGCTCTCATCATGAAGATCTGCAAAAAATGTACGCAGCTGACCAACCAGAAACATACCCTTATATACAATAGTTCTGCTGGACAAAGATACCACGTAGGTATTGTCACATGTCTGCTCAAAAACTCTTCTTGCTACATAGAGTCTTCTGTCAAACTCCAAGCCCTTAGCAAGACCTGCAGGCCTCTTTACAAAGCCCTGCGCAATATATGGCATGCAGTCTACAGCCTTCTTACCAAGTACTGCAGGCTTAACTGGAACCTCTCTCCATCCTAAAAACTCCATGCCTTCTTTTTCTACGATAATCTCAAACATCTTTTTGGCCTGAGTTCTCTTTCTCTCCTCCTGTGGAAAGAAGAACATTCCCACGCCATAATCGCGCTCTTCTCCGATGTCAAAGCCCAAATCACTGGTAACTTTTTCGAAAAACTTATGTGAAACCTGAAGCATAATACCTACACCGTCACCAGTCTTTCCCTCAGCGTCCTTACCAGCTCTGTGCTCCAGATTCTCTACGATGCTAAGTGCGTCTGATACTGTCTGATGAGTCTTAACACCCTTAATGGATACAACTGCGCCTATACCGCAATTATCGTGTTCAAACTCTGGTCTATACAAACCTTGTTGCTTACTCATTTTCCTTCCTCCTAAAAAACAAGGCACTCCAGTCCTTAAACTGAAGTGCCCCATTGCACAATAAAATCTATTCTTATTAATTATCTATACCAGACTCGCTTTTATAAACTCTACAAAGAGTGGATGTGGTTTGTTAGGCCTGCTCTTAAATTCTGGATGGAATTGAACACCCACATGGAATTTATTCTCAGTAACCTCAACCGACTCTACAATCTTCTCATCAGGTGATGTGCCGCCTATTGTAAGACCAGCGTCTCTCATCTTATCACGATATTGATTGTTAAACTCAAATCTGTGTCTGTGACGCTCGGAAATCTCCTCTTGCTGATATGCATCGTACAACCTTGTACCCTTTGCAATCTTACATGGATATGCGCCAAGCCTCATGGTGCCGCCCTTTCTGAGAATCGCCATCTGCTCTTCCATAAGGTCGATAACCAGATTCTTTCCTCCAGGATTAAACTCACCAGAGTTAGCTCCTTCAAGACCACACTTATTTCTTGCATACTCAATGGCAGCAATCTGCATTCCAAGACATATTCCAAAATAAGGAATGTCATTTTCTCTTGCATACTGACATGTAGTAATCATGCCCTCTATGCCTCTGTCTCCAAATCCACCTGGCACAATAATACCATCTACACCAGCGAGTTTTTCCGACACATTGTCGGATGTGATTTCCTCACTGTCAATCCATGATATCTCTACATGCGCATCATTTGCATATCCACCATGGAGCAGCGCCTCTCTTACTGACAGATATGCATCATGAAGCTGTACATATTTTCCAACCAGAGCTATGTGGGTTGTCTTTGAAAGATTACCAATCTTATCAACCATTGTCTCCCAGCCTGCAATATCTGGGTCCATACCGCCGAGATTCAGCTTACGTCTTACTACCTTATCCAAACCATTTCTATGAAGCATCAAAGGAGCCTCATACAAACACTCACAGGTACTGTTTTCGATTACACAATCCTTCTCTACATTACAGAATAGTGAAATTTTATCTTTGATGCTCTGCTCCAAGGGATGATCAACACGGCAGACAATTACATCTGGAGAAATGCCCAGTGACTGCAGTTCCTTAACAGAATGCTGTGTAGGCTTTGACTTGTGTTCATTTGAACCTGAAAGCCATGGCACTAATGTTACATGAATAAAGCAGCAGTTTTCTCTGCCCTTCTCTAACGACACCTGTCTTATCGCCTCCAAAAACGGCTGCGACTCAATATCACCTGTTGTACCACCTATCTCTGTAATCAGCACATCGCAATCAGAGCTCTCAGCTCCCATATAAATGAACTTCTTAATCTCTTCTGTAATATGTGGAATAACCTGTACTGTCTGTCCCAAATATTCGCCCTTGCGCTCTCTGTTCAAGACATTCCAATATACCTTTCCACTTGTAAGGTTCGAATACTGATTAAGATTCACGTTAATAAATCTCTCGTAATGTCCTAAATCCAAATCAGTCTCCGCACCATCCTCGGTAACAAAAACTTCGCCATGCTGATAAGGACTCATAGTACCTGGATCAACATTCATATATGGATCCAGCTTCTGTGATGCCACCTTAAGACCACGCATTTTTAACAGCCTTCCTAGTGATGCTGCTGTTATACCTTTACCAAGACCAGATACAACACCACCTGTTACAAACACATGCTTTGTCATTTTCTCTCTCCTCACTACTCACAA
>JABUSV010000160.1 GCA_021442555.1 Pseudobutyrivibrio sp.
CAAAAATCAAACAAAAAGCAAAACAACACAAGAGAATCCAATAGAGATATCAACTATAGAGTCGACGTGCTTGACCTCTAAAAAGAAGGATAAAAGCAGACGCAATATTATTGGAGTCTCATTATTTTTTTTGATTGTATTTATGGGAATGGGCGTCCATTTTATATATTTTATAAAGGTTGAAAGTAACGAGTTTATCTATAATTCCTATAATACAAGATTTAATACTTTTACTGACAAGGTAGTTCGTGGGGATATACTATCCTCTGATGGCAAGGTATTAGCAACTACTACTGTAGAAGAGGATGGAACGGAAGCCAGGGTATATCCATATAATGAACTGTTTTCCCATGTAGTGGGATATGTGATAAATGGTTCGTCAGGTCTTGAATCAAAATATTCAATGGATTTATTGAAATCTAATATTAATGGTGACGTTAAGATTTCAAATGATCTTGAAGGGAAAAAGAATCCAGGAGATAATCTATATACGACATTCGATTATGAGACTCAAAAAGCAGCTCATGATGCTATCAATTATTACCGTGGCGCTGTTGTGGCTATGGAACCAGATACGGGTAAGATTGTTGCAATGGTATCTAAGCCAGATTTTGATCCGAATAATCTATCGGAGTATTGGGAGTTTATATCTGACAAGGAAAATAATTCTTCAATACTTTTAAATAGAGCGACGCAGGGATTATATCCTCCAGGATCGACTTTTAAAATAGTAACCACCCTTGCATATATGAGACAAAATGATGAATATAATGATTTTGATTTTACATGTAATGGCTCTATGAAACTCAATGATTTTACCATGCATTGTGCAGGGGGAAGTATGCATGGTAAGGAGGATTTAACTGAAGCATTTTACAAATCATGTAACTGTGCTTATGCCACTATTGGAAATTCCCTCAATATTAATGATTATATAGGTACAACTAATGATTTATTATTTAATACCGAATTACCTACATTAATAGATGATACTAAAAAGAGCAGGTTTGTATTACAATCAGACGACGCCAAAGAGCTGATAGGACAGACCGCAATTGGACAGGGAGATACCCAGGTTACACCTTTGCATATGTGCATGTTAGCAAGCGCCATTGCAAATGAGGGTGATTTGATGAAACCATATATTGTTGATAAGATTGTAAGCGACGATGGATATCTTGTTTCAAGTTTTCAAAGCCAGTCCTATGGCAGACTTATGTCTTGCAAGGAAGCAGAGGAACTTAAAGGTATGATGGCTGAAGTTATGAATCATGGTTCTGTTGCTGATTTAAATTTTGGCGATGTAAAGGTTTATGGAAAAACAGGTACTGCACAGTTTACTGATAGTGAAGATTTGACACATAGTTGGTTTGTTGGATTTGCAGAAAATGAAGACGGTAAAAAGCTTGCAATAGCTGTAATTATGGAAGAAGCTGGCAGTGGCAGCAAGTATGCCACACCTGTGGCAGCACAAGTTATTAGTGCTTATTTTGAATAAAATTAACAGATTTTTCACCATATAATTTGTGAAAAAAGTGTGTTGAACTAATCGCTTTTTTTCTATATACTTCTCTATACATTAGAAAGGGCGAGTGGTTATGACCTGGTTTGATGATTTTTATCTTAGTGAGAATATTTCAGATGATCGCAAGGCTGTTAAACGTCGTATAAAATGGAGCAACAATATATTAGAGTACTATCTTCTTACAGTATCGACAATGAAGGATGGTATGATAGATATTATTCCTGCGCTAGAGCTCAATTCTATGCCAAAGAGATCTAAAGATGAAATGGTAGTTGTTGGTGTATCTAACGGATATCTTAATGCCAGAGAACTTGTTGCCAAGATGGCAGAGGATATTTATTTAAAATCTGGCGATTATGATTTAAAAAGCTATTTTACAACTGCGGCATACAAATAAGGAGAATATTATGGCAGTACTGATGTTAATACTTAAGACGATAGGTATTATAATATTAGTACTGCTATTTATTTTAATATATTTTCTTGTTGTTCCGATATTCTATAGATTCAGTTTAAGCTACGATGATAAGTTGATTTATAGTATAAGTTTCAATAGCTTATTACATTTAATTAGCATCCAAAAGACATCAACTGATGAAAACATTGTTCTATATTTTTTCTGGAAATTAATTCATTTTAATATACCTATAGTTAAGTTAAATAATTCTAAAGAAAATAAGTCTAATAATAAAGTACAAAGTGTTAAAAAGGTTAATAGCAATAAATTGACATATGCTTTAACATCATTTCCAAATATTATTCGAAGGTTTCATATTGATTTGAAACATGCTAATGTTAGATTTTCCATGGGAGAACCGGATAAGACTGGGATGACACTTGGATTAATTGCCATTATTCCTAAGGCACATGACAGTGGTAATCGTATAATAGGAGACTTTGAGAGTGAAGATAGTTATTTTGTGGGAGATTTTTCTCTGAAAGGTTATGTCAGGTTATTTACTCTTATACGTATATTGGTTAAAATTATTTTTATAAAATAACTTTGGGAGGATTTACATGAGTAATGAAATGTTTAATGATACTATGAAATCTCTAATGGATAGTATGAATGCATATCTGTCAACTAAGACTGTAGTAGGTGAGCCAATGGAGTTTGGAGACACAACTATTATTCCAATGGTTAATGTCAGTTTTGGTATGGGATGTGGAACATTAAGAGGTGAACACAAGGCTGATGCTGGCGGAGGAATAGGTGGAAAGCTTACTCCTAGTGCAGTAATAGTTTTAAAGAACGGTACGGCTAGAGTAATTAACATATCGACAAACAGCGGAATGGAAAAACTTATTGACATGGTTCCAGATCTTGTAGCTACTGTACAAGGAAAGATAGATAGTAAAGGCCAGACAAAGGAAGCCCGCAAAGGTGCAAAGGATATAATAGAAGATGCAATTGATCCTGAAGATTGATTTTTAACGTAAAAAAAGAGCTACTCGAAAGAGTAGCTCTTTTTATAGTGTTCTAATTAAGCACGCTCAACCGCACCAGAACGTAAACAAGAAGTACATACATATAACTTCTTT
>JABUSV010000198.1 GCA_021442555.1 Pseudobutyrivibrio sp.
CACCCTTAGCAGGGGCGCCTCTTCGGCCTCTTGAGTATTTCTCCAAGGTTGTCGGTCGTATTACAATCACGACACTTAATGTATATTACTAGAATGACTTACCTTTGTCAACAATATATTTATAAAAAAGGGGGAAGACTTTTGCCTTCCCCCAAGACTTTTATTTTCTACTGATTATTCTACTATATCAGCATACATAAACATCCAGTATCCATAAGCTGAGTGCCATGAACCTGTAATCTTTTCTGACTGCAGATAAAAGTCGTTGTAGTAAGCAACAGGTACACATCCTGTATCTGCCATAAGTATATCTTCTGCCTCGTGAAGAGCCTTAGATCTTTCTGCTGAATCAAGAGTTGTTCTGGCTAAATCTATAGCCTTATCAAACTCTGGGTTATTATACTTTCCATCATTGTTACCATTCTGAGAGTAAAGAAGCTCAATCATGTTAGATGGATCTGAGTAATCTCCTACCCAACCATTACGTGCTACTTCATACTCACCATTTCTTCTCATAGGTGTGAAGCTTGACCACTCTACAATATTAACTTCAAGATTAATTCCAAGCTCTGATGCCCATGCCTGCTGTAAGTACTCAGCAAGAACCTTATGATAACCTGCATCATTTGTAGTATATGTAATTGTTGGGAAGCCTGCTCCGTCAGGATATCCTGCATCTGCAAGAAGCTTCTTAGCCTCTTCTAAGTTTGCTGCATAGTCTTCA
Organism: Pseudobutyrivibrio sp.; assembly: GCA_021442555.1. Taxonomy (GTDB): domain Bacteria; phylum Bacillota; class Clostridia; order Lachnospirales; family Lachnospiraceae; genus Pseudobutyrivibrio. The sequence continues at coordinate 725 of JABUSV010000198.1, forward strand.
CTGATGTATGTCTTACCACCATTAGCATTTTTTATAAACTCTGATCCATCAGTATCAACCCAGCCTGGACCCATAAAGTTGTATGCTGGAGAGTATGTTCCTTGCATAAGTGTGTTAGCAACATAATCTCTGTCAATAGAAAGGGAAAGTGCCTTTCTAACATTTGCATCCTTGAAAACATCCTTTTCGCAATTAAGATTAATATAATATGTACCAATAATAGGTTCTACATGGAATTCAGACTGTCCTGTAAGAGAAGGTATTTCTTCTGTTGGAACATCCTTAATCATCATGATTTCACCAGACTGGTATGCTGTATATGCAGCATTTGAATCCTCAATAAGGTTAAACTTAATACCATCAAGCTTAATTGCATCTGCATTCCAATAGTTAGGATTCTTCTTCATAAGAATATAAGAACCTGGTACCCACTCTGCGATATAGAACGAACCATTACCAATGTATGTCTCAGCATTTACTGCCCATGCATCGCCATTAGCCTCAACAGTAGCCTGCTGAACAGGGCTAAGTGTTGCAAATGCAGCAAGTGAACCAAAGAATGGACAGTTGTTAGCAAGTGTAACTACAAAAGTATTGTCGTCTGCTGCTACAACCTGAAGTGCATCCAGATTGCCTTCGATAGCATCATTATAACCAGCTACCATTGAAAGTACTGTATCAGCATATGGAGCTGCTACCATAGGATCACATACTCTCTTCCAACTGTATACAAAATCATTAGCTGTTAAATCAGATCCATCTGACCACTTAAGTCCATCACGAAGATGGAATGTCCATGTAAGACCATCCTCTGACACTTCGTATGATTCTGCCTGACCTGGCTGAAGTGAACCATCCTCACCAACAACAAGTAGACACTCATGTGTGTATAGTAACATATTACCACCGTCTACTGCACTGTTAAGAGCTGGATCAATTGTCTCTGGATCTGGTCCAATCTGTACCGACAGAATCTTCTCCCCTGAAGCTGTTGCGTCTGTAGTTGCTGAATCTTTTGAAGTTGATGAGCCGTCAGCTGATGTACTAGCAGATGAACCACAAGCAACCATGCTAAGAGCCATAGTAGCAACTAACATAAGTGAAAGTATTTTCTTTTTCATCCCTTATTTTCCTCCTTGATGATTTGAAAATATAAATCTGCATTTTGCAGGATTTATCATTACTTATACTGTCCCAAAAACTAGTAATTTTATTAGTTACACTTATCTAAGTGATGACATGCCACAAAATGATTTGGCGCGGCTTCTTCCCACTTTGGAGTCTCACATGCACATTTTTCATCTGCATATGGACATCTTGTTCTAAATCTACATCCAGATGGTGGATTAAGAGGACTTGGAACATCACCCTCTAATACAATTCGTTTATTCTCTCTTGCAATCTTTGGATCTGCAATTGGTATTGCTGATATCAAGCTTTGCGTATATGGATGCATGCTGTGTTCAGTAAGCTCGTAGCTGTCAGCAAGCTCTACCATATTTCCCAAATACATAACACCTATTCTGTTAGAAATATGCTTTACTACAGATAAATCATGAGCAATAAACAAATATGTTAAGCCCATTTTTTGTTGTAAATCTTCAAACATATTTATAACCTGAGCCTGAATAGATACATCAAGCGCTGATATTGGTTCATCACATACAATAAATTCAGGATTTACCGCAAGAGCGCGCGCAATACCTACACGCTGTCTTTGACCACCAGAAAATTCATGAGGATATCTGTTTGCATGCTCTGAGTTAAGTCCAACTAAGCTTAATAGCTCATTGATTCTGTTATATCTGTCTTCTTTTGATGCTGCCAGTTTATGTATATCAAGAGGCTCACCAACTATATCTCCCACAGTCATTCTTGGATCAAGTGATGCATATGGATCCTGAAATACAATCTGCATCTTTTTACGATAAGGCAACATATCTACTGCGATTTTATTGCTCTTATCAAAAATAACGTCTCCGTCATATATTATACGGCCCTCTGTTGGCTCATATAATCTTAAAAGTGATCTTCCTGTTGTGGTCTTTCCACAACCTGATTCACCTACTAATCCCAGCGTTTCCCCTCTGTTAATGAAAAATGATACATCATCAACAGCTTTTACAAATCTTTTGTTTTTTCCAAAACCACCTGCAGGGAAATACTGCTTTAAGTGTTCTACCTGTACTAACTTATCGCTCAT
>JABUSV010000076.1 GCA_021442555.1 Pseudobutyrivibrio sp.
GGGCAAAGAAGGTCAACGACCTTGATACCTGTCTCAAGCATCTCAGTAGATGTAGCCTGCTCCTCGTAAGCTGGTGCTTTACGATGAATAGGATTATACTCTACACCCTGTGGTGCTGGCTGCTCATCTATAGGTTCACCGAGTACGTTAAAGATACGACCTAATGTTGCCTCACCTACTGGAACTGAAATAGGAGATCCAGTTGCTACAACATCCATATTACGTACTAATCCATCGGTAGGACCCATGGCAATGCAACGGACTGTATCATCACCCAAATGCTGTGCTACTTCGATTACAAGCTTTTCGCCATTACTACGTGTTACTTCAAGAGCATCGTTAATCTCTGGAAGTTCACCCTGGCCAAACTTAACGTCGAGTACGGCACCAATAATCTGAGTGATTTTTCCGATATTGTTATTCGCCATTTTGTATCACTCCTCTTTGTGTTATGAAAGTGCTTCTGCGCCCGCAATAATCTCAGTAAGCTCCTGTGTAATAGAGCCCTGACGAGCACGGTTGTACTTCAATGATAAATCACTAATAATGTCCTCTGCGTTATTTGTAGCTGAATCCATGGCCTGCATTCTGGCACCATTTTCTGAGGCTACAGCCTCCATCAAGGCTCCATATATCAGACTTGTGACATATTTTGGAATAATAAGCTCTAATGCTACCTCTTCATTAGGTTCAAAATTCATTAAAGCTCCGTTTGACTTGGTTGCCTCAACGTCTTCCTCAATATCTGATAAGTCAGCAGGAAGCAGCTTAATCATCGTAGGGACTTGGCTAACTGTGTTCTTAAAGTGAGTATATACAAGATATATTTCTCCCACTTCCTGTGCACAAAAAGCATCCAAGACATCTCTTGATACTGCCATTGCATCAGCATATATAGGTGCTTCCATGGCTGGAGAATAGTCTGCTGCCACTTCATAGCCTCTGTGGGCCAAGGCTTCACCAGCCTTATGACCTATTACGTATAGCTTACAGTCTTCTTTAGCAAATCCAGAACCTGTAACCATTTTGACAATATTTGAATTGTATCCGCCAGCTAATCCTCTATTAGAAGAAATAACGATTATTGCCTTCTTTATGGAATCATTTGGCTTTAAATACTTATTGTCAACTGTGCCTGCCTTGGCAAGCATGCTACATATTGTTGAATACATAGCATTAAAATATGGCGAGGTCTGTTCTGCTTTTTGTCTTGCTTTTTGTAACTTAACAGTGGAAACAAGCTTCATGGCTTTTGTGATTTGCTGAGTACTAGAAACACTCTGTTTTCTTCTTTTTATGTCTCTCATAGAGGCCATAATCAATCACCGCCTTTACTTGTAACTCTTCTTGCACTCCTCAATAGCTTGAATCAGCTTTTTCTCGGTATCTTCATCGATTTCCTTCTTTGTGCGGATTGCCTCAGGAATCTCTGGATATTTTGTATCTACATACTCGAAAAGAGCCTTCTCAAACACTTGAACATCAGCAACAGGAATATCAAGAAGATATTTCTTTGTAGCTGCATAAATAATCATAATCTGGTACTCAACAGGCATTGGAGCATACTGAGACTGCTTGAGCATTTCTCTGATTCTCTCACCTTGAGCAAGCTTTTCTGCTGTATCAGCATCAAGCTCTGAACCAAACTGTGCGAAAGCTGCAAGCTCTCTGTACTGAGCTAACTCAACACGGATAGGAGCTGCAATCTTCTTCATAGCCTTAATCTGAGCAGATCCACCTACACGGGATACAGAAAGACCTGCGTTTACGGCTGGTCTAAAGCCTGCGTTAAATGATTCTGTCTCAAGATATATCTGACCATCTGTAATCGAGATAACGTTGGTAGGAATGTATGCTGATACGTCACCTGCCTGGGTCTCAATGATAGGAAGTGCTGTTAATGAGCCTCCACCAAGGGAATCGTTAAGTCTAGCTGCACGCTCAAGAAGTCTTGAGTGAAGATAGAATACGTCACCTGGATAAGCCTCACGTCCTGGTGGACGACGAAGAAGTAATGAAAGTGTACGATAAGCTGTTGCGTGCTTACTTAAGTCATCATAGATAACCAGTACATCTTCTCCGTTCTCCATCCACTCCTCACCGATCGCACATCCTGAATAAGGAGCGATATACTGGAGTGGTGCAAGTTCTGATGCCGTAGCTGCTACTACTGTAGTCCAAGCCATTGCACCATATTCTTCAAGAGTCTTAACGAGTGCTGCTACTGTAGAAGCCTTCTGTCCGATGGCTACATAGATACACTTAACGCCCTGACCCTTCTGATTAATAATTGTATCAATAGCGATAGCTGTCTTACCGGTCTGTCTATCACCGATAATCAACTCTCTTTGTCCACGACCGATAGGAATCATGGAATCAATAGCCTTGATACCTGTCTGAAGTGGTGTGTTTACGGACTTACGAGAGATAACGCCTGAAGCCACACGCTCAATAGGACGATACTTTGTAGATTCAATAGGTCCCTTGCCATCAATAGGCTGACCTAAGGCATTTACTACACGTCCAAGCATCCCATCACCTACAGGAACCTCAACTACACGACCAGTAGTCTTTACTGTATCGCCTTCGTTGATATTCTTGTGGTTGCCAAGAAGAACACAACCTACATTGTCTTCCTCGAGGTTAAGAACCATGCCGTATACTTCGCCAGGGAACTCTAAAAGCTCACCCTGCATAGCGTTCTGTAATCCGTGAATACGTGCGATACCGTCAGCAACCTGGATAACAGTACCAACGTCTGCTACATCCAGCTGCGCTGCATATCTTTTCATCTGCTCTTTAATAACCGAGCTTATCTCTTCTGGTTTTAAATTCATGGAGCGCATTCACCTACTTTCAACTGAATATTTGAT
>JABUSV010000165.1 GCA_021442555.1 Pseudobutyrivibrio sp.
AGCAAGCAAGCAAGCAAGCAAGCAAGCAAGCAAGCAAGGCCGTAGTTCAGCCTTTTTTATACAACGTAAATACGTATTTGCTTATGACAGAGACTATATGCTGATTTAGGCGTGTAGTCTCTGTTTTTGTGTTAAAAACATGCATGGGTAAAATGAGGTAAGTTAGCTTAACCTCTAATTCCAGCGCACACGATATTTTGGAGAACAAGAAGTGATTAGTAAACAGGATTCCATAATGTATAGGGTAGAGGATAAGTTCTTATGCTCTGTCCCTGATATGTATATTTTACAATCAAAGATATCTTCTGTATTACGTCATGACAGTAACAGTATGTCAAGGAGTGGATACAAGATTACAAGTGTCTACTTTGATGATTACAGAGACAGTAATCTGTCAGATACTGTGGACGGTGTAGCAGCTCGAAAAAAGTACAGAGCCAGAATATATAATGACAGCTTTGAATGTATTAAGTTAGAGGTCAAGTATAAACTTAACAGTAGGGTTTATAAACGTACAGCCACCATCAACAAAGAACAATTAGAACAGTTGATGAATGGGCAGCCAATTACAGATGACAATCCCAATATGGACAATCCGCTTACTATGTTCAATCTGGCCATTAAGCAGGATATGTTAATGCCCAAGGTAATTGTGGAATATGACAGAGCTGCTTATGTGTATTCTGCAGGGAATGTTCGCATCACCTTTGACAGAGCTGTAAGGTCGAGCAAAGATTTTGCTAGATTTTTGGACAATAATCGCTGCAAATACAGGATAATCTCGGATGTAAATCAGGTATTGGAAGTCAAATATGATCAGTTTGTTCCAGGTTTTATAATGCAGCTTTTGGAAAACGGGAATATGCAACAGATCACATTTTCAAAATATCAGTTATGTAGACAGAATGAGGAGGTAATTATATGTCAGTAAGTGACGTAATAAAAAAGAGTGTAGTAGATATGTTTTCAGGTCAGAGTACCATTGGGAGCGTGGAAATATGTATGAGATTGATAATCTCAGCATTATTAGGTCTGTATGTATTTTTTGTATATAAGCATGAAGCTAAAACTGCATTCTATTCCAAGGACCTTAACATCACTATGGCAGGATTGTCTGTTGTAATCTCTGCCCTGATGGTTGCGATGCAGTCAAGTATTCTGGTTTCTCTTGGTATGGTTGGTGCGTTGTCAATCGTCAGATTCAGAACAGCGGTGAAGAATCCACTAGATCTGATGTACGTCTTTTGGGCTATTACTAACGGAATAATCTGTGGCGTCGGACTACATTGGCTGGCAGTATTGGTATGTGCAGTTATGACAGGTCTTGTTATTGTGTTGCAGTTGGTTCCAAACGCAAGAGCATCTTCAGTTGTAGTTCTTCGAACTTCACAGGCAGTTGATTGGGATGAAGTAATTGTAATTCTCAATAAGTATGGTAAGCACATCAAGGAAAAAGCCAGAAGCAGCCAACGTGGCGGAGTCGAGGTTATTTTTGAACTTACTACAAGCCAACAAGATGAACTGATGGAGGCATTAGATCAGTTTGAAGGATTAGAAGAGATTCACGTGTTGTCCCATGATGGAGAATATCGCGTATAGGGTTATAGGAATTGAAAAAGACAATTATCTTAGGAATTATGTTTGGGTTCATATGCATTTGCTGTGCTATAACTATGAATACTAATTCGAAAAGTAAACTATATTTTGTCATGGATTCAGATTCTTTGACTGTTGTGGTAGAAAGTGATGACTGCAACGAACTGATTTATCCTGTTATTCGTCAGGGAATTAATTATTATTTTTTACCATCGTTTGTTGACATTAATAGTATTAGTGGGGACAGACTTTCATCTGCAACTGACATCAGGATTGATGAGGACAGGATTTCTTCTACTAGCAATATAGATGTTCAATATGGGCAAAAATACGATCTGTCTGTAAATGGACAGGCTTGCGAGGCTATTTTTTTACGAGCTGATAACGTTGCTTCAATATTTTTAGAAACTTCCACAGGAGATATGGAGTATGTAGAACAAGAAAAAGGCAATATTGATGTAGGCAAATTACAGGTCATTGACCAAAATGCCGTCTGTTGGTATAGCGGTGATTTTAGTATTGCTGGAAGAGGCAACTCTACTTGGGTTGCATTTAAAAAACCATATAGGCTAGAACTGTCAGAGAAGGCCAACCTATTTGGGATGGGGGAGGCAAAGGAATGGGTACTCCTGGCAAACACGTATGACAGCTCTTACATGAACAATGTGTTGGCCTACGATATGTCTTCATATGTAGGAATTCCATATACTCCACAGACAGAATATGTCAATCTGTATTGCAATGGAGCATACTGGGGACTTTATCTGTTATCGGAAAAGGTTGAAGTTGGAAAAGAGCGCATCAACATAACCAACTTGAAGGAAGCAAATAGTATTGCCAACAACGGTATGGATTTGTCCACTGCGCAAACTTTTGATTACTATAATAAAAGAGGCGTTATACTGGAAAATAACCCAGAGGATATCACGGGAGGATATCTGTTGGAGATAAACTACAGATCGGCATCAGATGTATTGAAGGACAGACAATATCCTGAAAGTTGGTTCGAAACATCACTTAAAACATCTATTGACATAGTATCCCCACGATATGCTTCATGTGAAGAGGTTGATTATATCAGCGAACTTATCGAGAATATGGTGGAAGCTTTTGCCGCTGATGACGGATTCTCGTCAGAAGGTAGGTATTATACTGAGTACATAGACCTGGAATCATGGGTTAAGTGGTATATGGCATCTGAGATTCCATACGATCTAGATAAAGGCAAAACCTCTACATACATGTACAAGGATATAGATAATGTCAGCAAT
>JABUSV010000169.1 GCA_021442555.1 Pseudobutyrivibrio sp.
CAACAGGCTTATATAGTGTCAGTGCAGGTGGCGCGGCAAGAACAGAAGCCCTAAGAAATATCTACATTAAAAAATGTTCATATCGATATATTAGACTAATAAAGAGGTGAATTAAGATGGAAGTTAAAGCAATTAATTATTTACAAAAAGAAATTTCTGCCGCTGATGATTTTTTGTTTCTGGTGGAATTTATATTGGACAGAAGATGAAGATTCTGTTTATGAAGTATTTGAATTTAATGTTATTAGTATAAAACGATTATACTGTAGTTATGAATCAAGCCATCCAATAAAAGCAGGCTTTGATAAAGCAGGCAAGATTGTTTATACCACCAAAGAGATAGATGCAATGATTGCTGAAAAGGAAACAAAGGAGGGGCTCACAGAGGAGATAAAAAATGGTGAAATCGTTGAGTGGCTCTTGCTTGAGTAAGAAAGAAACGAGAAAGTGTTATGAGAATAAAAGTTACCGACTTACCGTATGAGGAGGCAATAAACAGGGAGTGGAAGCATCACAATCCTGTTATGCCTTCAAAAATATTAAAGTGTCTGATTAATCTTTTGAGTAAATCTGAGCTTAAGGCTGTTGATTTTACATATGTAAATCATGATATGGAGAGATTGTCAGATGATGAACCTTGTCTGATTCTTATGAATCACTCCAGCTTCATAGATTTGAAGATTGCTGAGCATATTTTTAGCAAACGACCACTTTCTATAGTCTGTACTTCTGATGGTTTTATAGGAAAAGAATGGCTGATGCGACATCTGGGTTGTATTCCTACGCAAAAATTTGTTCAGGATATTCATCTGGTCAAAGATTTGGACTATGCTTTACATACGCTGAAAAGCTCGGTTCTGATGTTTCCTGAGGCCAGCTATAGCTTTGATGGCACAGCAACTCCATTGCCCAAATCTGTGGCAAAGTGCATCAAGTTTTTAGGCGTTCCTGTAGTAATGATAAGGACTCATGGAGCTTTTTTGAGAGATCCATTGTATAACAATCTACAGCTAAGAGACGTAAAAGTAAGCGCTGAGGCAAAATATCTTCTTTCACCAGAAGATATATCAAATATTAGCGTACAGGAGATTGATGATATTCTCTTAAAAGAGTTTTCCTTTGATAACTTTAAAGAGCAGCAAGATAACCATATTTCTGTAACTGAGGCTTTCAGAGCAGACTATCTGAATCGTGTTTTGTACAAATGCCCGCATTGTATGACTGAGGGACAGATGCAGGGCAGTGGCACGAGCTTGATCTGTAAAAACTGCGGTATCACATATGAGTTAAATGAATTCGGTTATCTTGAATCTGCTTCACCGCGTTTTGCCCATGTCCCTGACTGGTACAAATGGCAGAGAGATGAAGTAAAAAAAGAGATAGAAGAAGGAAACTACAAGCTGGATGTGGAAGTGGATATCTGTGTACTGACTGATGCAAAGAGTATCTATCATGTGGGTGAAGGTGTACTTCATCATGACATAGATGGATTTCGATTGACAGGCTGTGATGGTAAGCTTGACTATTCACAAAGCCCAAAGGCATCCTACAGCTTGTACTCAGATTATTATTGGTACGAGATCGGTGACATGGTCTGTATTGGAAACAAAAAGATGCTGTATTATTGTTTTCCCAAGGATAAATCCATCGATATTGCAGCAAAAACAAGGCTTGCGGTGGAAGAGATGTACAAATTATAGGTATTTTGGGAAATGATAATGAATAATATTACGAATAAGGAGAGCAGAGATAATGTATTTTGTTGATGAAGGCATAGAAAAGTGCGGATTCTATGAGTGTAAGAAATGCTCATATAGATTCTTGTCAGAAATTACAGAAAAGAAAACTGCGTGCCCGCTGTGTGAGCAGGATATTGATTATGAGATTGGACCAGGAGAGAGTCTTGAGGACCTGTTGGAAACAGCAGAATTGTTAGAGGTAATCGAGGGAGCAGAAGCTGTCGAACGCATGGATGTGTTGCTGTCCGCGGCTTACGTGGAAGACGAAACATGGATATAGTAGAAATGTTACAGTGTAGAGGTAGATAAAAATGGATATACACGGTCTGATTCTTATTGGAAATAAGCCACAAGAATGGTAGAATGTTTATCGTACATTAAAGTTATCTTACGATGGGAGAAGACCGTATGAAAAACATTATTAAAAAGTATTCTGAGATGAGTCTCGTCTTAAGAATCGTTATTGGATTTGCAATAGGTGCAATCCTTGGACTGTTTTGTCCACAGTTGGCTTTTGTAAGCATTTTTGGAAAAGTATTTGTAGGAGCGTTAAAAGCCGTTGCTCCTGTACTTGTATTTGTGCTTGTAATGAGCTCTATCTCAAAGGCAGGAAATGGTATTGGAGGTAGATTCCGTACTGTCATTATTTTATATATGCTCAGTACATTTTTAGCAGCTACAGTTGCAGTATTGGGAAGTTTTCTGTTCCCAGTTGAAATGGTTTTGTCGGATGTTGCTGAATCAACACCACCAAGCGGCATATCAGAGGTTCTTTCAAATCTGTTTACTAACATGGTAGCAAACCCTATTACTGCTATCTCTACTGCTAATTACATGGGTGTATTGTTTTGGGCAGTTATTCTTGGTCTTGCATTAAAGAAGTTAAATGCCAAGACAACAATAGATGTTATCTCAGATCTGGCAGAGATTACTGCGCAGGCTGTCAGATGGGTTATTCAGTTTGCTCCATTTGGTATCCTTGGTCTGGTATTTGATTCAATGGCAGAAAGCGGTGTTGGAATCTTCACAGTTTACGGAAAGCTGGTAGCGTTACTTGTGGGCTGTATGCTTATTGTAGCCCTTGTAATTGATCCATTAATTGC
>JABUSV010000219.1 GCA_021442555.1 Pseudobutyrivibrio sp.
GCTTGTGTAAAGAGGAATTGACGCGAAGCGTCAAAGACGAAACTTCGAGGGAGCGACAGAGTCTAGAGATCGCTTATGTAAAGAGGAATTGATATGAAGAATAGATGGATTGCATTGTTGGTGGAAAACCAGGTTGGTGTATTGGCCAAGGTATCAGGTTTATTTTCTGCAAAATCATATAATTTACAGTCGTTGACGGTTGGTACAACTGAACATGAAGATGTATCGCGAATGACAATATGTGTTACTGCAGATGATGTCACTTTTGAACAGATAAAAAAGCAGCTAAATGCCATGGTTGAAGTGATTAAGGTCATTGATTTAACTAATGTTCCGATACATATGAAAGAGATTCTCTTTGCCAAAGTGCACAAACTTGATGCGGCAGGCAAGGCGGAGTGCTTTCAGATAGCACAGGTATTTAATCAGGGAGGCAGCTGCATGATAAGTGACGTTGGCGAAGACAGCGTCCTTATGGAATGTATGCTGACTGAGCGTAGAAACAATGAGCTTATTGCTCTGTTAAATAAAAAATACAAGCATGTAGAGGTAACTCGAGGTGGCGCTGTTGCAGTTGAGTCAATCAGTACCTCATGTAGGTAATTTATGAAGAGAAACATACTTAAGAGAATTACAAATTCCATAGTGGTTGCAGCTCTTGTAGGAACCATGACATTGGTGGCTCCCATGACCGCCTATGCTTCTTCCAATAGCTTAAAATCTGAGCTTGATGACGCTAAGGATAAGCTTAATGACAATCAAAAGCAACAGAACGCTCTAAAACAACAGCAGGAAAATAACAAGAATACTGTTAACCAGCTGAATCAGGAAAATGAGAAGTTGACGCAGGAATCAAGTAAGCTTAGCAGTAATATCGAAACACTCACGACACAGTTGGAGACTCTTGTGGGAGATATTACAGATGCTGAGAATGCGGTTGATGAGAAAACAAAAGAGATAGAGGAAAAGCAACTGGAAATAGAACAGACTGAGTCTGCATTGGCTGAGCAGAGAGTGTCCATGAGCAGACGTATTCAGTATCTCTATGAGAACGATAATAAAAACATCGTTGTCATGCTTCTAGAGAGTAATTCCTTTGTAGAGCTTTTGAACAGATTGGAATATGCCAACAGTGTGACAAAGTATGATAATCAAATGCTTGATAATTATACTAATTTGGTTACAACCCTCAATCAGGAGAAGACATCGCTTGAGACAAGTCAGATGGAGCTTATAGATTATCAGGATCAGCTGGCTATAAAAAAGGGGGATTTAAAATCTCTTGTTGCTAGCAACTCTGCAGCTCTTCTCGATGCAAATGGCAAGCTTATAAAAAATAAAGATGCATTGGCTGCAACTCTGCAAAACATTGTTATTACTGATGAGCAGTTAAAAGCAATGGAGGAAAAGGAAGCAGAGCTAAGAGACAGTGTGTTTGCTGCACAGGAAGCATATGCGAAAAAGGTAGCAGAGGAAGAGAGTGTAGCAAAGAAGAAGGCAGAAGAGGAACTTAAGAAAGCCAAGGAAGAAATAACTGCTGCTCAGAAGAAGCAAACAGAAGCTACTGATAAGTATCAAAGCGCTCTAGATAAGATGAATGCAGCAAAAACGGCTTACGATAAGGCAGAGGCTGAATATCAGCAAGCTTTGAGTACATATACACAGTCTGGTGGAAAGGAAAGTGACCTCACAGCAAAGTCTAATAACATGGCATTAGGCGTTAAGATGACTACTGTTAACGTCTACACTTCTGTAGCATTTAGCGGTCCAGAAGCAAACGATGGCGAAAATGCAAAAGAATCTGTACAGGGTGAAGGTGGTGAAAGAACAGATTCATCGGAAACACCATCTCCTACTGTGACTACTACTGTGTCTCCAACTCCGGAAGCAACCAATACGCCTACGGCAACAGACACTCCTTCACCTTCTGCATCACCTGCTGTAGAACCTACTACAACTATTGAGCCAACACCTACACCAGTAGATCAAAATAAACTCAACAAATTAAAAGCTGATGTTACAGCAAAAAAGAAGGTTCGTGATGAGGCTTACAAAAAATATCAAAATCTTAAGATAGAATGTGACAAGCTTCAACAGGAGGCTAAAAAAGCAGAGGAAGATGTCAAGGCGGCTGAAAAGAAAGTTTCAGATACAACAGCTGCGGTGAATTCCATTACTACTGGAACATCCAGTGGTCAAAACTATGGAGGAACAGATTATGATGTGCTGATGCTTGCAGCAATCATTCAGGCAGAGGCAGATAATCAGGGGACAGATGGACGACTTGCAGTAGGTTCTGTAGTAATGAACCGTGTGTACAGCCCATTATTCCCTAAGACCAACTCTATTGAGTCGGTAATCTATGCAAAGAATCAGTTTGCACCTGTTGCTTCAGGACGTTTTGCAGCAATACTTGCCAAGGGGCCAAATTCTGGTTGTATCGAGTGCGCAAAACAGGTAATTAGTGGTTATCGTAATACCGATGAGCTTTTCTTCTGTACGTATTCGTATGCAGTCAGCTCAGGATTGGTAAACAGAACAGAAGGTACTGTTCTTAAAGCACATTATTTCTATCACTATATAAAATAATAGGAATCTCAAATAGATTATGAGGGTACTGAAGAAGAGTTTTATTTTAATAATAGTGTTTTTATTAAGCGTAAGTCCAATTGTGGCTTACGCTTCTTCTTCTGAAGTAAACAGGC
>JABUSV010000089.1 GCA_021442555.1 Pseudobutyrivibrio sp.
TACTGGGAGAAGGCAGCTTACGAAGAGGCTGAGCATGCAGCTAAGTTTGCAGAGCTTCTCGGTTCAGAGCTTGAGGTTAACATGACAGATTCTACAAAGAAGAATCTTGCTTGGAGAGTTGACTGTGAGTTTGGCGCTACAGCCGGTAAGTTTGAACTTGCAAAGTGCGCAAAGAAGAACAATCTTGATGCTATTCATGATACAGTACATGAGATGGCTCGTGATGAGGCTAGACACGGTCGTGCTTTAAAGGGACTTCTTGAGAGATATTTTGGCTAAGTCCATATAAATCACAGTATTATAAAAGAACCTGCAAAGCATCATCTGTTGCTGTTAGCAGGTTCTTTTTGTATATATCTATTTTATTTTCCCCAAACAAACTCTGCTATTTCCTTTACCAGAGCGAGCTTTTTCCACTGGTCCTCTTCAGTCAGCTCATTACCTGTCTCATTTGAAGAAAAACCACACTGAGGACTCAGACACAGATTCTGCAATGGCACGTATTTTGCCGCCTCATGAATTCTCTCTATTACTTTTTCCTTATCTTCGAGGGTTGGATTTTTTGATGTGATAAGCCCAAGAACTATCTTTTTGCCATCAGCCACATACTTTAGGGGCTCAAATCCACCTGAACGTTCATCGTCATATTCAAGATAAAATGCATCGACATTTTCTCTGGCAAAAAGAACGGGTGCTATTTCATTATATGGACCTGATGCTGCATATCTGGACTGATAATTTCCCCTGCACACATGAGTTGTAATAGTCAAATCTTCAGGCTTATTTTCCAACGCCAGATTATTAATCTTAAGATATTTTTCAGCTTCTTCCTTTACGCTTACCAACTTCCCATATTTTTTTACCAGATAGTTTTTATCTACCACCATTCCCCAGGTACAGTCATCAAGCTGTATATTCCTGCAGCCTGCTGCATACAGTTGCGCAAAAACAGTCTGATAAGCTTTGGCAATATCTCTTATAAGCTCTTCATAATCAGGATATACCGCCAGCGTCGACTCCACATTATCACTTCTAAAAAGCTCTGTAATAAGCTGAGCCGGTGCTGGAAGCGTCTGCTTTGCAACCACACCTTCATCCTCAAACTGTTTCACATACTTGAAATGCTCTACAAACGGATGATTATCACCATTTATTTTGTCTTTTATCTGAACAGAACAGTGATAAGTCTCTATCCCCTGAAAAAAATAACCGTGATCAAGCTCTACTCTTTCAATCCCGTTGAGTCCCCACATAAAATCCAAATGCCAGCTTTTTCTTCTGAACTCTCCATCTGTGATTACAGAATATCCTGCCTGCTTTTGTTTTTTGATAAGGTCCTCAATAGCCTTATCCTCCACCTGCTTAAGCTGCTCATGGGATATCTTGCCCTCGTCAAACTCATACCTTGCATCAATCAATTCCGAAGGTCGCAAAAAGCTTCCCACATAATCAAATCTAAAAGGTGCCTTTGAAGTACTCATATATATCCTCCTTTGTTATATTTGAGGATATTATATTAGTTATCTGATTATTTGAATAATACACATAATCTATAGCTGGTAATAAATAAAATATATCCCATGCTCTAATCGCAAGTCTTGAAAACATTCTTTTCGCATACAGCATCCATTAGCTTTTCATAATTATCGTATTCATGTGGGAAAGTACAATTAGAGCAATCCTTTATCGTCTCTCCCTCTTTATTTTTGATAAAAATAGGATTTCCAACATCACTGCAATCCACTGTAATCAATGGGCAGTAGCAAAATAAACAATTCAGATTTCCTTCCACTTCATGGCATGGGTAAAACTCACACTTGGTGTTTGAAAATCCTTTATAAAAGTGGGTCTCAAGATTATCTCCACATCTGCATGTACGTTTCATTTTTGCATCTCCTTCGTAAAAATATCATGCAAACAGCCCCAGCATTATAGCCGGGGCTGTCTATATTACTTTATATTACAACTTAAATCCCTTTAATAAATCAGCCATGGAGGTTCCAATAGCCTCAGACTGTGGTAGCTCGTATTCTACCTCAGCAACTGCAGGCTCTGCCTCATTTTCAATAAGAGCCTTGATGGAAAGTGATATTTTCCCATCCTTAACATCTATAACCTTAACGTCTACTTCCTGACCTTCCTTAAGAGCTACACCAGGATGCTTGATTCTCTCGTGGGAAATCTGAGATATATGTACCAGCCCTGAGAGTCCATCCCCCAGATTCATGAATGCCCCATAATCCTTGATTGAATCTACTGTTGCCTTAAATACTTGTCCAACCTTCACATCAGACAACTTCTTTTTCTTTTCTTCAGCGCGAGCTTCCTTGAGAACCTCTCTTGCAGAAAGAACAAGCTTGTCTGACTCCATGTCTGCTTCTATGACACGCACTGTTATATCCTTTAATAAAAATGGATTAAGGTCTTCTACTCTGTCAAGAGTAACTCTTGATGCTGGTATAAAACCTCTTATTCCTTCAAAATCTACTGTAACACCACCTTTGACAATACCATTAACTGTTACTGTGATGTTCTCCTTAGACTCAACTAATTCCTTTGCTTTGTTCCATGCAATAAGGGAATCTGTGTCATGTTCCCCATCGCCCATCATGCTGTAAGATGCCTCTAAGTCTGCGGCTAAATCATTCATGGTCTCACTCATTTTACTATCCTCCCGTTGTACATTAAACTGTGAACACACACTA
>JABUSV010000006.1 GCA_021442555.1 Pseudobutyrivibrio sp.
AGCAGAAACAACAATGAAAATGATGGTAAGAATCGAATAGCGAAGATTATAAATTGTCTGACCAAAAACTTTTAAAATTTTTACAGGACTTGCCTCATAAATACTTGGAAGAATATCATCTTCATAGTTTTATTATTTCAGAAATCAAGGATTATGACAGATTAATTATTTATCTTAACAAACTATTACCTTATATAGATAACTGGGCAACCTGCGACTCCTTGCGACCAAAAGCATTTGTCCAAAATAAAGACAAGCTTATTGTAGATATTCGTCGTTGGATAACATCAGAGGATACCTACACCATTAGATTTGGCATAGAAGCCTTGATGTGCAACTATTTGGAGTCAGATTTTTCTGACGAGTATCTACAGCTTGTGGCGAGGATTTCATCCGATGAATATTACATAAATATGATGATAGCGTGGTTTTTTGCCACAGCTTTGGCTAAGCAATGGGATGCCACAATTCCATATATCAATAATCAGCAACTGGATATATGGGTACACAACAAGACAATTCAAAAAGCTTTGGAAAGCTTTCGAATTACTCCAGAACAAAAAATTTACTTACGAGAAAGAAAACGTCATGAATAGAATTAACAAAGGATATCTTTACATACTAATCTCTGCCATCAGTTTTGCCACAGGAGGCTTGCTTATCAAACTTAATACCTGGTCACCAATGAGCATTAACGGTGTACGCTGTGTTTTTGCTCTGATGCTTTTTTATCCCTTTTATAAATCCAGGGGGCATAAATTCATGTTTAATAAAACTGTGTTGCTGGGCGCCATTGCAAATACGGGCATGTGCATAACCTTTGTCACAGCCAACAAGCTCACAACTGCAGCGAATACTATTGTTCTTCAGTTCACTCTTCCAATCCACATTATTCTGCTTCTTTGGATTTTCTGGAAGAAGAAGCCAAATAAGGTTGAGGTGTGTACCGCATTGATTTCTTTTATAGGAATACTATGCTTTTTTCTGGATAACATAACATTTACCGGCATGGTAGGAAACATACTTGCCATCGTATCAGGTTTTTTATATGCGGTTGTCTTTCTTATCAAAAAAATGCCTGGTAGTGATTTTGAATCCTCTGCAGCACTGTCTTTCGTCATCAACTTTATAATCGGGTTGCCTTTCTTTTTACAGGAGGGCTCATATTCCCAGCTGGATTTTATAACTATTATTCTTCTAGGTGTGGTACAGCTAGGTTTGTCCTATGTATTTTTAGCCAAAGGATTAGACACAGTTTCGCCAGTTGGCGCCTCACTTATCTCTATGGCAGAGCCCATTTTAAACCCTATACTTGTAGCAGTTTTTTATGGTGAAACCATCGGTATTGTAAGCATTATAGGCGTTATTATCGTTCTTGGTTCCGCTACTTTTTATTCTGTAAAAGTAAACTGATAACCCTCATTTTTTTGCAATAAAATAGAGCGATGGCCTAAAAGACCATCGCCCAAATCTATATTATGGGGAAACGTTGTTTACTGTTCTACAAACTCAACTGTATAGCTAATCATTGTACCATTTTCTGCCTTGATTACAATTGTTGCTTTTCCTGTTGCGCTGTTATATCTAGGTGAAATAACTGTTGCCTTGTTATTAGATGCTTTAACAAGGATTTCAGACTCCTTAATCTCATCTTTCTTTACACCTGCTGGAAGTGTTAAAGAATATGTTGTATCTCCAGTCTTTACAGCACTAACACCCTTTACAAGGATAATACCTACAGTTGCATCTGATGAAAGTGAAGGATCCACTACCTGTGCTTGCTTAACATTTATCTTATATACAAGCGATGTTCCATCTTCTGCTGTAATTATTACAGCAGCACTTCCTGTAGAAGCGTTATATCTTATTTCACCAACATTAGCCTTCGCTGATTTTGTTCTAATGCTAAAATTAGCTGCTGTAATATCTGTTAACTTAACACCTTCTGGAAGTGTTGCAGAATATACTGTATCAGCAACCTTCTCTGCAATTACACCCTTTACAAGTACTCCTGCAATAGTAGCATCTGATGAAAGTGAAGGGGTCACTGTTCCTGATGCTTCTTTAACTGTAAGTGTGTATACCGCCATCTTGCCGTCTTCTGCTGTTACTACAATTGTTGCCACACCTGTTGTCTTATTGTACATAGGTGAAGTAACCTTTGCTGTTGGCTTAGAAGCTCTAACTGAAATATCTTCCTTTGCTACATCTGCAAGCGCAACACCTTCTGGAAGTACTACTTCATATGTTGTATCGCCTGTCTTTGTTGCTCTTACATTCTTTACAAAAATTGTACCGATTGTATTATCTGATGACTGTGCAGGTGTTTCTGTTGTTGCTGCTTCCTTTACCATAAGAGTATAAGTAGCTTTTGTTCCATCCTCTGCTGTTACAAGAATTGCAGTCTCACCGTTTGTCTTGTTGTACTTAGCTGGTGTAACTGTTGCCTTACCATATGACGCTCTAACTCTAATATCTGCACTGGTAACATCTGCAAGCTTAACGCCTTCTGGAAGTACTACCTCAAATGTTTTATCGCCCGTCTTTGTTGCCTGTACATCTTTTACAAATATTGCTGCAATTGAAGCATCTGATGAAAGTGAAGGATTCTCTGATGTTGCTGCTTCCTT
>JABUSV010000118.1 GCA_021442555.1 Pseudobutyrivibrio sp.
AACACTGTGATGAAAATCATAAGCGATGTCATGTATATTGAGAATCTGTAGCCTATCTCTGTAAAAAGTATCAATGAGTCCACAGCCAGGTCCGTTCTGTAGCGCTTTTCCTGTTTGTCGTTGATGGTAGTGATGGCATCTGCTATTGGACTGTATTTGATGTTGTCAGTCTTGAGTCCACAGTTGGCATATACAGCCTTACGATATGGAACAGTCTTGTTCATGGAGCTGATTCTGTTAATTACTCGACGAGAAAGTACTCTGAAGCTTTCTGTACTAAGCTCACTTCTCAGGTTTCCAAATCTTGCAAACACACGGTAAAAAATATGTGATGTAAAGGACTGTCTTCTGTCCGCTGATGCGCTTACGATATCATAGCCCTCCAAGGACCTGCGATATACCTTCATGATTTCTTCTGCATCAAAATCCAATACAGTCTTATCAAATTCTATTACAAAATCGCCTATGGACAGATCAATACCTGCATTCATGGCAGTCTCCAGTCCGTGGAAATAACTCATATTAAGAATTGTGATATTGGTGCTTACAGCTCTCTTGCTCACTTCCTTGATGATATCTGCACTGTTATCCTTAGAGCTGTCATTGACACATATAATCTCTGAATGCTCGAAGTTGTCCTGCAGCACATCTATTACAGTATTCAAAAAGCTCTCTATTCTGCCTGCCGCATTATGCACATATACAATAGCTGATATAAAGTTTTTTTCCTTGTTAATCATTACTTAACACCTCATCCAAATCATATACTGTGTTAATCTTGCCAGACAACACTCCTACAAAGGTAGGGTTTGTAGAATATGTTCTGATAACTGTTGGTCTGGAGTCATCAATCTCTGAGCTCATAAGGATCGGCTTCATGGAAAAAAGTGACTCTCTGTATCTGAAATCCAAATCATCCTTGAGATATTTTCTGGCAAGATTGGCCATATATGGAAAAGCACTCTCAGGCTTGGCTATACAGTCGTTACAGTTGCCAAGTCTTTTGGTAGTACAGTAGCCCTGGCTAAGATTTTGACAGCTAAAGGTTGGTACTGCATCATAGCTTGTGGTATGTGGCGTAAAAGTAACTGATGTAAGCGAATGAAGTCCTGTCTTTCCAAAAGGCATGATGGAAAAAAACGGTCCATCCATAACTGTAATACCGTATTTTTTAAGCTTTTCACTGACATCACATAGAATTATCTCGCAAAGCTCATATTTTATTCCAAACTTCTCAAAGCCTACCATATCGAGAATCTGATTGGTACCAGCATAGGTGGAGTTGAGAAGATAGCCTGTTGATACATCCTCATGGTCTGTTATGTGAAGCACGTACGCATCATCAGTCTTTTCGATAGATGTGATATCTATGCCGTACTCTATTTTTACATTAGAAAGCTTTTCTATCTCTGTCAGATAATAGTCGCATAATATCTTTGCATCATAGGTGTATTCTCTTGTAAGAAAAGCTCCGTCGCACATTCCTTCCTTAAAGAAGCGTTCTGGCTTTAACTCCTCACACTTGATGTTTGCGGCCTTGCAGAATCTCTTGAACTGGTCTCCATCTGACCAGGAATATTCTGCAGAGGTAGCATATACCTTGTTAAACTGCTTGTTGATGCAAAAAGCAAAGTCCTTGTTAAATCTCTCAAAATATCCTGCAGACTTTAATGCGGTAGAAATGGATCTTGGATAGTGATATCCCTGATGCACTCTGGCCTGGTTGATATATGTTGCACGTCTGAAGGGAGTAGGATCGCACTCTAATACCAGTACATTTTCTCCCT
The DNA here is from genome assembly GCA_021442555.1 of Pseudobutyrivibrio sp. Lineage (GTDB taxonomy): Bacteria > Bacillota > Clostridia > Lachnospirales > Lachnospiraceae > Pseudobutyrivibrio. Next base: position 1,788 of record JABUSV010000118.1, read on the forward strand.
TTTGACCGCAAAAAAGCGCAGAATATAACCCGTATAATCCTGCGCCTATAATTATCTTATCGTATTTTAATCCCATTTACCCTCTCATAATAATCTTTGGCCCACCAACCTTGTTGATGTAATCAGCCGTGATTATCACCTCGCCTATATTGTCGTCCTTAGGTATCTCGTACATGATATCCAACATGAACTCTTCTATTATAGCACGAAGTCCTCTTGCGCCCAAGCCCTTATCCTGTGCTTTTTGGGCAATGGCATGTAATGCCTCATCTTCAAAGCTAAGCTTTACCTCATCTAACTCTAACAGCTTGGTGTACTGTTTTACGATGGCATTTCTTGGCTCAGCAAGAATACGAACCAGCATATCCTCGTCCAGAGACTCTGTTGCGAACACCACCGGAAGACGACCTATAAATTCTGGAATCATTCCAAATTCTCTAAGGTCCTCTGTAGTAGTCTTTTGGAGAATATTCTTGTCGTTATCATACTTATCCTTGAGGTCTGCGTTAAATCCCATGGATGAATGCTTGTTAAGACGAGCCTTGATTATCTCATCAAGGGCAGGGAAAGCACCACCACAGATAAAGAGAATATTCTTGGTATCGATGGTGGTAGTTGGAACCATTGCATTTTTGCTGCTGGCACCGATAGGAACCTCTACCTCTGAGCCCTCTAACAGCTTGAGCATACCCTGTTGAACTGACTCTCCACTAACATCTCTTTGATTGGCATTCTTTTTCTTGGCCAGCTTGTCTATCTCATCGATAAAGATTATACCCTGCTGACATCTCACCACATCGTTGCCTGCAGCCGCCAAAAGC
>JABUSV010000156.1 GCA_021442555.1 Pseudobutyrivibrio sp.
TACATTATATAATTTTTACTAACCCCATAGTAAAAATACCTTCTCCTAAAAAGACAGCGTTCGTTGCTGTCTTTTTACTTTTTCTAAAACATTTTTCCCAAATAATAAAATTGTATATCTGGAGGCTAGCGTATGAACGAATATGCAGTATTTAGCGACGGAACTGTTGATTTTAGGTCACCTGCAGAACCTATGCCAGGCGACACAGTAAAGATTAAGCTTAGAGTTGCCATTGAAGATGAAGTGGTGCCTTATCTGGTGTCTGATGATTTGTGCAGACAGATGGTTAAGATGTACACTGAGGATCAGTTTTGTTATTACTGTGTTGAAGTCAAACTTGAGGACAAGCTGTTCAATTATTTCTTTGAGATAGCCGCTGATGGAAGGACGTATTTTTATGATAGATTCGGACTCTGTGACAGGGTAAGACCAGAGTACAGATTTTCGATATATCCTGGATTTACAACTCCTAATTGGGCCAAGGGTGCTGTAATGTATCAGATTATGGCGGACAGGTTCTGTAATGGCAATCCAGATAATGATGTAGAGGACAATGAGTATTATTATATAAGTGTTGGTGTTGACAGGATAAAAGATTGGAACAAGCCTCCAGCAAATTTTGGAGTGGCGGAGTTCTATGGCGGAGATTTGGAGGGTGTAAAGCAGAAGCTTTACTATTTGAAAAGCTTAGGCGTTGAAGTCATATATTTTAATCCACTGTTTGTTTCTCCTTCTAACCATGGCTATGATATATCAGATTACGACCATATAGACCCTCATTTTACTGTCATACCTAATGATGGTGGAGATTGTCTTAATGATGGTGATTGGGATAATAGGCATGCTACAAAGTATAAGCAGCGTGTTACTAATATTGAGAACCTTGAAGCCAGTAATAAATATTTTGCAGAGTTTGTTCAAGCAGCCCATGAAAAGGGCATAAAGATTATCCTTGATGGTGTATTTAACCACTGTGGTTCCTTTAATAAGTGGCTTAACAGAGAAAAGATATATGATTCATCGGAAGGATATGATCCGGGGGCTTATGAGTCGTCTGAGAGCCCATACCATAGCTTTTTCAAGTTCTCTAACGATGAGATATCGCAGGATAACAATACATATGAGGGCTGGTGGGGACATGATACACTGCCAAAGCTCAATTATGAGGAATCCAAGGAACTATATGATTATATCCTAAGAATAGGCAAAAAATGGGTGTCATCACCATATAACTGTGATGGCTGGAGACTCGATGTGGCGGCCGATTTGGGACACTCACAGGAGATTAATCACCAATTCTGGAGAGACTTTAGAAACGCTGTTAAGGAGGCTAATCCTGAGGCTATAATCATGGCAGAGCATTACGGTGACGCCAGCTCCTGGTTGGTTGGAGATCAGTGGGATACCATTATGAATTATGATGCGTTTATGGAGCCTTTGACATATCTTTTGACAGGCATGGAGAAGCATTCAGATGAGTTTCATCCTGAGGCTATATCTGATGGTGAGAGATTTAAGAACACAATGCTGCATTTTATGTCTACACTTAAGACTTCCAGCTTGCAGTGCTCTATGAATCAATTGTCTAATCATGATCATTCTAGATTCTTGACAAGGACTAATCATAAGGTTGGACGTGTGGATAAGTTAGGGCCTCAGGCTGCAGGGGAAGATGTTAGCCTGCCTATTATGAAGGAAGCTGTTCTTGTACAGATGACATGGCCAGGAGCACCTACGCTGTATTATGGTGATGAAGCTGGTCAAGTCGGATTTACTGATCCGGACAATAGAAGAACGTATCCATGGGACAGTGCAAACTACGAGCTTATAGATTACCACAGGGATGTTATTGCGATTCATAAGATGAGTCCTGCTATCAGAAAGGGATCATTTCTCTTTTTGGAATGTGGATACGGATACATAAGCTATGCCAGATTTAACAAAACAGAAAAGTATGTTGTGGTAGTTAATACGACAGACCATGATATTGAACAGAGCATATCTGTGTGGAGAGCTGGCTTGCCTATGGAAGCTGAGATGACTCAGGTTATCCAGACAAATACGGTGGGTTATTCCATTATGCCTATACGCCATATCGTGGATAAAGGCGTAATAAATGTTAAGCTAGGAGCGTATACTGCTGTTATTCTGAAGTACGAAAAATAACACATATAGTATACAACACCGTGTCGGGTGGACATTTACTACTAAATATAGTATAATGATTTCAGATTTGTGGGAGAGGACCTACAGACTGTTGATTTTGTTATATGAGGATAGTGTTATGGATTTGACATGTCAGGAAATGATGGACATGCAGGCTCTTGAGGATCGACAGAAAGAAATAGATAAAGCATGGACTGATTTATTAATTGAAAAAAGAGACTATGAGGCTAGAATAAGCATCTTGGAGCAACGTGAGAAACAGTTCCAGCTCAAATGGGATATGCTTATAGCTGAGACTCAAAGACTGGCTGATGATAAAAATCAGTTTGAACGCCGCCAGGCATTCTTTGAGAGGGTTGAACAACAGCAAAGATACGAGACCGAGGTATATCGAGAGGATAATATTATTCACGGTGAGATGTTCTTTAGTGGGG
>JABUSV010000084.1 GCA_021442555.1 Pseudobutyrivibrio sp.
AAAAAGCCAATCAGCTTTACGCTTACTGGCTTTTTTTTGAAGTAATGATATGTTTTTAATCTGATCGTTTTTAGTGCTGGTAATCATTGCTTAATGAATTACAAATTGCGAACTGATACTCATCTACATCCTTGTGCATTGCAAGTGCCTCGTCGATATCAAAATCAACGAACTGACCATTCTTGTAACCAACTACACGGTTAGTCTTGCCCTCGCAGAGAAGATCTACTGCAAGTGCGCCCATTGTAGATGCATATACTCTATCCTTACATGTAGGAGAACCACCACGCTGCATGTGACCAAGAATTGTAGCTCTAGTCTCTACACCTGTAGCAGCCTCGATACGCTTAGCCATTGATGAAGAGTGTCCAATACCCTCTGCATTGATGATAATATGATGCTGCTTGCCGCGCTTACGTCCATCAATAATGTGGTTAACAAGCTTCTGCTCGTCAAAATCATATCTCTCTGGAAGAAGAACATCCTCAGCACCGTTAGCGATACCACACCACAATGCGATGTAGCCTGCGCCACGACCCATAACCTCGATAATAGAGCAACGCTCATGAGAAGTTGAAGTATCACGTACCTTGTCGATAGCTTCCATAGCTGTGTTAACAGCTGTATCAAAACCGATTGTATACTCTGTACAGGCGATATCAAGGTCGATTGTACCTGGAAGTCCGATTGTGTTGATTCCAAAGTGGCTAATCTTCTGAGCTCCCTTGAAGGAACCATCACCACCGATAACTACGAGGCCATCGATACCGTGCTCCTTACACATGTTGGCTGCCTTCTCCTGATATTCTGGATCAAGCATCTCAAGACATCTTGCTGTCTGTAAGATTGTACCACCCTTTTGAATAATATCTGAAACGCTGTGAGCGTTCATATCAATAATGTCTCCTGAAAGAAGTCCTGCATAACCTCTACGGATACCTTTTACTTTTTTGCCCCTGGCAATAGCCTGACGTACAACTGCTCTGATTGCAGCGTTCATACCTGGTGCATCACCACCAGAAGTCAGGACACCGATTGTTTTTATATTGTCTGCCATTGGTTAATCCTCCTACTACTAAAACAATTCAACTTATTGTATCCTCATTTTGTACTAATTTCAAGACATTCTTTGTGAAAAAGGTAACAAATGTTTATGTACATACCCATAATTACAAAAAACTATCTTCTTCTATAGGATTTGCGCTGAAACTCCAATGGTTTTTCCACCACTTTAACGTTGTCCTCACCAAAGTTTTCTGACAGAATCTCAATCGATCTGTCATCACACATGAGATTGTACTCTGCAGGCATACGACGCACCTGCTTTTCTGTTGTAAGATATATAACAAGAGAGTCCTCACCTGGCATTGTATCTGCCAAGCTCATAAGCCTTTGTTCCGACTCCATGTAGGTATCCTTATCCTTAAACTGAATCCACAATTCCTTGCGGCAATCTGCAAAGCTTCTTATAGAAGAACAGATAAGCTTGGCATCCTTTTCCTCTTCAACCTGGGCTCTTCCTTGAACAAATACCTTGTTGCCCTCTGTAAGACTGTTCTTGTTAGCTTCATAATCATTAGGAAAAACAATAACCTCCACTGTACCAACTAGATCCTCTAAGGTTAAAAAAGCCATGGTCTTGTTGTTCTTGGTATATTTTATGGCGACACTTTCGATGATACCACCTATTACCACATCCTTGCCATCCTCTACAGTAGCCCATCCCAGCTCCTCATCTACCAGAAAATCTGAAGACTTTGCGGTAGCATTTTTTTCAAGTAGTGCAATGGAATCCTCAAGAGGGTGACCACTTACATATACACCCATAAGCTCTTTTTCAAAGGAAAGCATTATCTCCTTTTCAAATTCTTCTACAGGAGGAAGGGACAGTCTAAGCTCCTTTTTCTGTTCCTCATCTACAAAATCAAACAGGCTCATCTGGCCAGCCACATCATTTTTCTTGGAGCTATTGATGTTATCCAATATATGAGGGAAAATCATGCATTTCTGACGACGATTACCCTCTAAGCTGTCCAAAGCTCCTGCCTTGATGAGGTTTTCTATAGTTCGTCTGTTGGCATCGTATCTGGATACTCTTCCAACAAAATCTTCTATATCCTTAAATGGTCCGTAAGTCTGACGGTCATTAACTATGGCATCTATGGTAGGTCTTCCCACTGATTTAATGGCATACATACCATATCTTATCTTATTTTCCTGCACGGAAAATCTTCCACCACCCGCATTTACATCAGGAGGCAGCACATCGATTCCTGCCGAACGACATACTCCAATATAGCCTGCAACCTTGGTAGTGTTGTCGATTACAGAGGTCATAAGGGCCGCCATAAACTCCACTGGATAATATTTTTTCAGGTAAGCAGTCTGAAGAGCCACAACAGCATATGCTGCTGCATGAGACTTGTTAAAAGCATATGAAGCAAATGCAATCATATCATCGTATATCTTGTTGGCCACTGCCTCGTCTATACCATTTTTAACACATCCAGGGACCGTACCATCTTCTGTACCATATACAAAGTTTCGGCGTTCCTCTTCCATAACATGGTGCTTCTTTTTTGACATGGCACGACGCAC
>JABUSV010000027.1 GCA_021442555.1 Pseudobutyrivibrio sp.
CAGCTGTCTGATTTCATCAGCAACAACTGCAAAGCCCTTGCCTGCTTCTCCGGCACGAGCTGCCTCAATAGAAGCGTTAAGAGACAGAAGGTTGGTCTGGCTACTGATATCAAGAATATCCTTGGTCAAATCATTAATCTTTTCAACAGACCTTGATTCCTCAAGAGCTGCAGCCAGTTCTTCTCTTATGGCAACCATCTTGTCACTGGTTGTATTCTTGCTTGTGATTGTTTCACGATGCATTTTTTCTGCATGTACCTTGATACCGTCTACAAGCTCTACACCGCCTTCTACCTGACCGTGCATTCCCTGAACAGATGTAAGAACATCCTTTGAGCCTGTAGCTATGGTAGCAAGAGTGGCATTGATTTCTTCCATGGAAGCTGCCATTTCTTCCATAACAGCAGACATATTAGAAGCATTATCGCTTGATATAGCTATTTCATCAGTCATATTGGCAGCAGAATCAGCCATCTTCTCAGCATCTTCCTTGAGGGTTCTGATGATACTTTGCATTCTATCCATAAACTGGTTAACGCCATCAGACATGATACCGATTTCATCCATGTCCTTAATCTCAAGACGCTGTGTAAGGTCACCCTCATTAGCGTTAATCTTTTCTACGATTTCACCAATCTTTTTACCTGAGTCAGCAGCAGGCTTGGCAATTGATTTCTTAACAAGTAAGAATGCAATCACAATAATAATAAGGAAAAGCCCCAAAAGAGCATTGGAAAAGATTATTGTTCCGCTAATCTTTGTATTGGTGTGACTCATTAGAGAGTTGCTAACAGCGGCCACTTCGTTGGTAAATGATTCTAATGTGACAGCGTAGTTTTCAAATGCTGCTGTTGCATTTGAAAAACTGCCGTTAATTGCTATAGGATCCTTTGAAGCTGCAGCTGCAGCTAACTGATCTGCAGCGACATATAATTCTTCAGATGCGGCAACCCATTGCTCTTTGGCTGCAAGTAATGGAGCAGGATCTGTAACTGTCATGTGAGATATATCATCGCAATTAGCTACAATTGTATCCTGGTTAGTCTTAAGCTGTTCTACAAATTGTGTGATGTTGCCAGCTACAGCATCTGCTTCAACATTATTCATGGCACTTTTGGCCTCGTACTGAAGTGACTTGAAATCTGAGGTTGACAGTGCAACGGCTGACTGGGTATTAATGAGATTACGAGACAGCTCATTATAATCACCTATGGTAGTCAAAGCGGCAGAGTCAAGTAAGATGGCAAGGATAAAAATTACAGACATAAATATAAGAAGCGAATAAATCTTCTTGCCGATAGTAACCTTTTTAGGGGATTTTTGTTTCTTGGTTTTTTCCGAAATCTTGTTAGATTGTTCCATCTCTAACCTCCTTTGCTATGTAATGATTAATATTAGACCACAATGGTGTTAAAACTGTGAATAAAGCACCTTTTATTATAAATAATTGTGAAAAGAGAACGAACTTTTACCTGCAACTGTTGATAAACCACGTATCTATAACGTATTTTATAGAAAGGGAGAGCATATCGATGCGTAGGAAGGAGTATGTAATATGAAATACCTGAGAGCGCCGATATTGGCTGAACTGGTTAAATATGAAGTGGGAATGGGCTTAGAGGATGGTTTTGAGAGATTTGTAGAAATCATCGTTAACGATTATGTAGAACATGATAATCTGGTTCAGATCAAGCATGGCAACGACATAGTTTGCCCATATATCAAGACAAGAAGAGGCAGGAACTTTATCCAGGAGGGTGATTATATAGTAATAGAAGAGGATGGAACCAAGCGAGTGTGCGGAGGTGATATCGTATTCTCAAGATATATCGCTCAGGATGGACCTGGAAAAAGAATACAGTACAATGTAGCACACCTTAGAAGAGATCATTTTGTGATACCTAAGGATTACAGATTCCAACTTTCCAGGCAGGGTGTAGGTGAGGAATCATCTAATGATGAGATTAGAAAAGCAATCATCGACATCTCTAACTGGGTATATAAGGAAGTCTCTGTACCTGGAGATGTGGTATATGACATTTACGAGGAGATGAAAAGACGTGGAGTTAGACTGACTAATCTAAATCGTACTATGTATGCTGCTGCAGAAAAATATATTGAAACCAAGGGATAACTTCGGAAAGAGACAATATTTATGGCAAGCACTGGAGCGGGTAAAGTAAAAGAAAAGAGACAACCACTGGATTATAATCATACGCTATTTGATAACATGGCTGCTTTTGCAGATAGTGTATGGCAGCTGAGTCTTGAGGATGAAATCGTATATGTAATGCATGAGACTCTTACACCAGAGTGGCATGGTAAGACCTTAACCCTTAAGGATATCAGAACAGCAATATTAGAATCCTGTCACAAGGACTATGCAAAAAGGGTCTGCGAATACTTTACAAAAGAATATCTGAGCCAACTAAAGGAAAGCTTTAGCTTTAACTCAATGGTATGGCTAAATGGCAAATATAATGAAATTCATTGTGTCATGACACCTTCTTTTACTGCAAAAGGTAATGTCGATGTAGTGTATGTCACCATGCAAAATGTTCAGTCTGTTTTTCATCAGC
>JABUSV010000225.1 GCA_021442555.1 Pseudobutyrivibrio sp.
TACAACTCCTCTACTATATCATAATCCAGGGTCTTACCCTTGTTTTTCTTGCAAAAATCAAGCACAGCATGGACATCATATTCGCCCTCGATAATATCATATCCAACAGGATACCTGGCAGTGTAGGGCAAAGTAGGACACTCAGCAAAATAACACATATTGATAATAGGCTTGCCTGTGGCAAAGTATTGGAACAGCTTGCTTGGCACCATATTAGGAATACTGTTGTTAAGACTAACCAGCACATCTGCCTGCTGCAGCATATAAGGCACCTGCTCTGAAGGCAGGAATCCATGTCTGATAATACGGCCACCTGATTTGTTGGCGTACTTATCTATTATATCCTCACAGCCCTTGCCATAGATGTGAAGCACTGGTCCTTCCATCTCAGAAAACAGTTTTAGCATATTTTCCGGGTTGCGGCTGTCATAGAAGAGATTGCCTGCATACACGCAGTTAATATCATCCCTGTCATAACCAAAGTCATAGGTCTCTACTGACTCTAAGGGCTTCTTAAATGTAGGAAACTCTACCCACTGTATCTTGTCCATATATGGCTTAAAATATTCATCCTTCTCATAGCACTTGTATACCGAGATAGCTGTAGTAAGCTTTTCTACCTGCTCTAATATCAGGCGTTCCACCACCTTAGCCTTCTCATAGTTATGACACTCGTTATGAGAGTATGGATCTGCAAAATATGCTCTCTTTTTTGCCTTGATGCGAGCCAGTGCCATACCATATGCTGTGTAGTGTGGCTCACTGATGGAATATACCATATCTATGTGTTGGATATTGTCTATTGTCTCCACACACTCAGCTATTATCCTGGCATAGGACTTGTATTCGTTGAAATAGAATCCGTAGAACTGACTCCACAGATGTGGAGCATGAGCATAGGCTATCAGCCTCTTCCACTTGCTCTTGCCTTCTATCCTTGACAGAAAATCTGTAATTCTGTCCTCAGTAGGATGATAGTATCCGTATACCTTACAGCCATCCACCTGGTCTGACTGAGGATAGTTACATGCAAAAAGGACTGTATGTCCTTGCTTTTGCCATTCTGCTGCTATGGTCTTTGCAATATCTACAGTCGGATCCTGCTTATTAAATAACTTGTCTACTAAAAATAGAATTTTCATTACGATTTGTCAAATGAGCTCGCTATTGTATCAAGATACGCCTCACATCCAAACTGTGATACCACAGTCTGTCGAATATGATTTGCATCAAAGGTAATCTCTTTATCTATATACTGTCTCAGATACTCCGATAGAGACTCTGAGTCTGTAATATCTACTATACGTCCCATGCTCTCATCCACATAGTCCTCTACACCACCGCATCTGGTAGCAAAAACAGGAAGTCCGCAGCATGCGGCTTCTAAGGCGCTCACTGGCTGACCCTCCTGGATGGACGTCATCACAAAAACATCTGCTCTGTTGTAAAGAGAGCTCATATCCTCCCTGGCAACTGCAGGTATCAGCTCCACCTTGTCAGAAAAGCTGCTCTTTTTTACTCGTTTCTCCAGGCTTTCTGCGCTGTCGCAGTAGCTCTTGTTGGCATTGTAGCCTGCTATAATTACATGATATGGGTTAGAAGTCTTGTTATTAAGCTTCTCCAAGGTCTCAAAGAACATGTCATAGTTCTTGAAAAAGCTGTTGGCCGCCACAATAAGTATGGTTGGCACTTCGTGATTGATTCTATCACAGATAAATCTGTTCTCATCTATCAGGTTGCCCACATAGGTTATGTGAGACAGCTTGATATTCTGTAGCATTATCTGTCTTACCTTGTCATGGCTGATAGCAAGAAAATCATCTGCCGCCTCTAACGCCAGCTTGTCTGTATCTGCTATAGTAGTGCCTGGATATGGAAACGGTCCATGCTCTGAAAATATTAGAGGCACCTGAAGGTATTTTGCCATGAGATAGGACTCGTAGGCTACCCCCATGGCTGATATGCCATATACCAGTGCTATTTCTTCATCCTTGGATAGCTCAGCTGCAATTCCATTAACAGCAGCTGCTATCATCCTGTTATAACCCTCAGAATGATAGATGCCTACTCCGGGGATACGTCCTTTTCTGGCATTAAGGGCAGACTTTACCCGCTCTAATGCATAGGTGAAGGTAGATTCAAAGGATGTTGCTGTGTACTCCTTGATAACACCACAGTCCTCATCCACCTGATATTCTCTATCCAGTGTCAGCTCATAGGCCTTGTTGGACTTATAGGCCTCGCCTCTGTGGTATTTTAACACTATAAAATTGTATTTTTGACTTAGCAGCTCAATCTGTTCCTTGAAAAATGACCCCGACATGGGGTTGTCCTCAGTTGGATACCAGACTGGCAGCACCAGAATAGTTTTCATCTTAAGCTCTCAATAAATTGCTGATAGTTTCTAATATAATCCGACTCATCATACAGCTCTGAAGCTAGCACCAAAAGTACTGCATCCTCAGTAAAATCATACATCTCTCTCCACATATGAGAGGATATATACA
>JABUSV010000140.1 GCA_021442555.1 Pseudobutyrivibrio sp.
TAAATGGAGGTTAAATTGATGGGTAATGAATTAAGCCAGGCAAGAGCCAGAATCGATTCCTTACTTGATGCTAACAGTTTTGTAGAGTTACAGGCTTTAGTTACATCAAGAAGTACAGATTTTAATCTTGACGCTGCAAAGGAGCCATCAGACGGTGTTATTATTGGACATGGTCTTATCGATGGATCACTGGTATTTGTATTCAGCCAGGACGCTTCAGTTCTTGGAGGTACAATAGGTGAGATGCATGCAAAGAAGATTTTATCTGTTTATGACATGGCTCTTAAGGTGGGCGCACCAGTTATTGGTATGCTTGATTGTGCAGGTGTAAGACTTCAGGAATCTTATGATGCCCTTGAGGCTCTTGGACAGGTTATCAAGAAAGCAGCAGATGTAAAGGGTGTTATTCCTCAGATTATGTGTGTATGTGGCAATTGTGGTGGCGGACTTGCAGTTCTTCCAGCGCTTTCTGATTTCGCATTTATGACAGAGTCAGCATCTCTTTTCATTAATTCACCAGATACAATTCCTGGTAACAGATCAGATGCTAACGATTCTTCAAAGGCAGCATTCCAGGCTGAGGCTGGTACAGTAGATTTTGTTGGTGATGAGACAGCTATTTTTGCAAAGATAAGAGAAGTAATTGCAATGGTAGAAGACACAGAAGATTGTACGGATGACCTTAATCGTGCAGCTGAAGGTCTAGAGTCAAAGATCACAGATGCTTCTTTAGTTGCAACTGAGCTTGCAGATAATAGAAAGTTTGTTGAGCTTAAGGCTGAATATGCCAAGTGCATGGTTACAGGCCTTATGAAGCTTGATGGTATTACAGTTGGTGTTATTGGTAATCGCGAGACAGAAGATGGTGCTGTAATATGCGCTAAAGGTTGTCGCAAGGCCGCAGATTTTGTTAACTTCTGCGATATGTACGATATTCCAGTACTTTCAATTACAAATATTGCCGGATTTGAAGCTTCTTTATGTACAGAGAAGAACCTTCCTAGAGCTCTTGCTGAGTTATCTCAGGCACTTTGTGATGCAACAGTTCCAAAGGTAAACCTTATTACAAAGCAGGCTTTTGGCTCAGCTTATGTTCTTATGAACTCAAAAGCTATGGGTGCTGATTTCGTATATGCACTTGAGACTGCTTCTATTGGTGCTATGCCAGCAGACAAGGCTGCTAAGATTATTTGTGGTGATGATACTTCAAAGGTAGCAGGCGTTGAGGCTGAATATGCAGCTTTACAGGCTAACGCAGTTAATGCGGCTAAGCGTGGATATGTAGATCGTATTTTAGCATGTGCTGATGCACGTAAGTATGTTATCGCAGGCTTTGAGATGTTCTATAGAGGCTAATTAATTAAAGGTGGTCATATGAGAAAAAAATTAATATACGGCTTATGCACTTTATTTATGATGGCCTGTCTTGTTGCCTGTGGCAGCGACAAAGAAGCTACCTATGGTGGTTATAAAAGTGACGACTTCAAAAAAAGTGTAGAAGAATCTTTTAATAGTTTAAATTCAAAATCTAATGATCAGTTGCTTTCAGATATTAATACTTGCTTACAGTATGGCGATGAGATATCAGCTGCATATCTTAGTGATTTTGTTGAAGTAAGAGAAGAAATTGGTCAGTTCAATGAATTTAAGGATTTTGAACTTACAAAATCTGGCAAGACACTTACTGCTACTCTTACAGCAAACTATACAAATCGAGATGTCAGAGTTATTTGGGTATTCAATGTCAACAAGATTGATGAAGGACCTACAGCTGCAAATGTTGAGATAGTATACACACTGGGTGAGATTATGAAGACTGCAGCATTAAATACTATAATGGGTATTGCTATTGTATTTATTATGCTTATTGTTATGTGTGTTATTATTGCTCAGTTTAAGCGAATTAATGATATTCAAAAAAAGCTTGAGAATAAGAATGCAGATGTTTCAACAGATTCAGCTGTTTCGACTGTAACAACAGCTTCAGTTACTGCATCTGATGATTTAGAATTAATAGCAGTTATTGCTGCAGCTATTGCAGCTTCAACAGGAGCATCTACAGATTCATTTGTAGTTCGTTCCATTAAGAAAAGACATTAATTAGGAGGAGTTTTCTCATGAAAAATTACACAATTACCGTAAATGGAAATGTTTATGATGTTACTGTAGAAGATAAGGGCGGTTCTGGAGTATCTCCAGTATCAGCTCCAGTATTAGCTGCTCCAGCAGCAACTCCAGCTCCTGCAGCAGGATCTGGTTCAGTAAAGATTGAAGCAGGCGCAGCTGGTAAGGTATTTAAAATTGCAGCTTCAGCTGGTACAGCTGTAAAGAAAGGTGATCCAATCGTAATTCTTGAAGTTATGAAAATGGAGACACCTGTTGTTGCACCACAGGATGGTACAGTTGCATCAATTAATGTAAATGAAGGACAGCAGGTTGAAGCTGGTGCTTTACTTGCAACAATGAACTAATAATCAGGAGGATAATCCATGAGTTACGTTGC
>JABUSV010000030.1 GCA_021442555.1 Pseudobutyrivibrio sp.
CTTTACCCAGATGTTAAGTTCATCGTTCTTGATGACGGCTCATGCGAAGGCGTTGCAAACGTATATGAGGCTTGCTACCAGGAAGAACTTCCAGGTTATATGGCAGGTTATGCTGCAGTTAAGCTTGGTTACAGACACCTTGGATTCTTAGGTGGTATGTCAGTTCCTGCAGTTATCCGTTATGGTTACGGTTATGTACAGGGTGCTAACGACGCAGCTGTAGAGCTTGGTTGTGCATCTGACGTTACGGTTGAATATGTATACGGTGGACAGTTCTTCGGCGATGCTGATATTACAGCTGTTATGGATACATGGTATAACGAAAAGGGTGTAGAAGTAGTATTTGGCTGCGGCGGTGGTGTATACACATCAGCTGCTGAAATAGCTCAGAAGACAGATGGCAAGATCATCGGTGTTGACGTAGACCAGAAGGCTATTATCGATGCTAACTTTGGTGAGGGTATCACAGTTACATCTGCTATGAAGGGTCTTGCAGCTACTGTAAACAACCTTCTTACAGAGACAATCATCAACGGCAACTGGGATAACTATGGCGGCAAGGTTGAGACACTTGGTATCGTATCTGACGATGTAGCTGCTAACTATGTTGCACTTGGTACAACACAGTACAACGATACATTTACAGAGGCAGATTACCTTGCACTTGTAGCAGCTATGAATGCTGGTACAGTTAAGGTTTCTAACGACATCGAGAAGGCTCCAGCAGTTGAGATTACACTTAACGAGTACGGCTCAATCAAGTAAGACAGCCACAAACATATAGTGAAAGATATCAGAGAGAGTCAGGGACTATGGTCCTTGGCTCTTTTTTGTGTATACAGTTAAAAACAGGGTATAACATGCAGTTCGTTCCCAAAACTATGCAGTTTGTACCCTTTTTGTGATTTTTGTGTATAAAAGTGTTATATTTATTGTGTTGCAAACAAAAGGAATTCAAATAAGGAATAGTGTGATGGAATGGATGAAGGTGTTTTGACATGAAGGATGTGCTACATATAATATATAAAAGTTTCAAAAGTAAGACACTGTTTATTAAGGAGGATACGCTGTGTAAATTAGCACTGGCAGGTCTTTTGATGGTGGCTGTAATTGGAGTAGGGGCAGTAGATGTAATTAGTGCCTTGAGTCATAATATATTAGGTGTATTTATAGCTTTGGCTGTATGCCTGCAATACAAGTCAAACACTATTATTGATAGTATCGTTGGCTCAAAGGCTGATTATTGTAGGGTTTGCGGGCAGAATGTTTTTTATAGATATTGTCTGATACAGATTATCAAATACAATTATATTTTCGTACCCTCAGTTATGACGACAATGCTGACAATTATTGTGTTGTTGTTTGTGGATGTAAAAGCATCTGTTATGGTGTTGGTTTCATTGTTAATCAATATACTGTTTTATTATTTTAATATAAAGTATCTGCAAGCTATAAAGTATAACAAGAAAAGCCAATGGACCCACCTTAGTGTCAAAAACTTTGGAAGGATATATAGCAATCTTGCATATATTCTAAGATTACCATTGGAAAGCTATGGGATTATGCTTTTTGAAATGGCGGTTGCCATAGTATATGCCAGATTAGGATTTAAAATGTCCTTTATCAATTATGCACTGATTCTCTTGCTAATACTGGAGATAGAAACAATTCAGGATGCTAATCTTAAGAACTTTGATAAAATATACGGTAAATTTGCCGTAAAAGAAATATCGGGAATGAATAAGCTGGACAGGTTTATTTTTTCTGAAGAATTTCGTATATTTTTAAAATTTGTAATTATTGAGATAATTCTGTTATACAAAAAAGATATTAGCGCAGTAGCTTATTCTGTTCTGTTTTTGGCTATAGCATATAGATATTATGTGGGATTTAGTTTGGTCATCAGAGAAAGACGTGGAATTAAAATAGATATTTTCAGGCTGGTAATGGTGTATCTGATTATTTTTGCGTTATCTCCAGAACTTTTTTCAAAATATATCAAAGAAGCATATTGGGATTATGATAAATACTGTTCGTGCATATTGTCATTGGGAATGTCGCTTGTGATTTTTTTAATTCCGCTGGAACGGTTGGTTAAGATTCGTGGCAAAGAAATAGATTAATTGGGCTTGGGTAGGTGAGAATATGGAAGTAATTGGAGTATCAAAGGAATATAAAAGCAAGGCTGTGTTTAGCAATATAAGTATAAGCTTTGACAGGGGTGTATATCATTTGAAGGGGAAAAATGGTACAGGGAAAAGTGTATTTTGTCGTTGTCTGTTGGGGTTGGAAGAGTTCTCTTCTGGTGAAATTAAGGACAAAGGGAAAAAAGTTCTGTATCTCCCCAATACACCCTTAGGCGAGGAGTGGCTTAACTGGGATGAGAATGTTGATTTGCTTTTATATTATTTTGGTTTAAAACTTGATGATGAATTAAAGGACGATATATATAAAAAGCTTGGTATTAAA
>JABUSV010000025.1 GCA_021442555.1 Pseudobutyrivibrio sp.
CCTTTCTAACTAGCTGGTTGAATGTTGGCATTCTTTTCACCTCCTGTTTTATTTTGCTTGGCGTAAAATATAAACTTACGCACGCTAAAGTATTATATTAACGATACTAATCTTTGTCAAGAAAAAATTGAAAAAGAGGCCCTAATTAATAGGACCTCTTAATGTTTCTTCTATATGTAGTATAGAGTCTAAATTGTTAATCAATATCAACTGTCTCTGTTTCAGCAGACATCTCCAATGCTTCAGCCTCGAATTCCTCCATGGCTTCTACCATTTTTTCGTCAATATCTGTTGAAAGTGGAATGTTGTTATATCTCTTCATACCAGTACCTGCTGGAATCAGACGACCAATGATAACATTTTCCTTTAATCCGTTAAGTGGATCAATCTTACCCTTGATAGCTGCATCAGTAAGAACTTTTGTTGTCTCCTGGAATGAAGCAGCTGAGAGGAATGAGTTAGTAGCAAGAGCAGCCTTGGTTATACCAAGTAACTCCTGGATACCTGTTGCAGGTTCCTTACCTTGAGCAATAAGCTCCTCATTAGTGTCCTCAAAATCAAGTACATTTACAAGTGAACCAGGCATAAATCCTGAATCACCAGCCTCATCGATTCGTATACGCTTAAGCATCTGACGTCCAAGAACCTCGATATGCTTATCGTTGATATCAACACCTTGTAAACGGTATACTCTTTGTACTTCGCGGATAAGATAATCCTGTACAGCAGCTTTACCCTTGATTGCAAGTATGTCATGAGGATTTACAGAACCTTCTGTAAGCTCATCACCAGCCTCAAGAACCTGACCATCTACAACCTTGATACGTGAACCGTAAGGAATAAGATACTTCTGAACATCACCTGTTTCAGAATTTGTAACTACAACCTCACGCTTCTTTGTCTTAGAATCTTCTTCAATAGTTACCGTACCAGCAATCTCTGTAATAATTGCAAGACCCTTTGGTTTTCTTGCTTCGAAAAGCTCTTCTACTCTAGGAAGACCCTGTGTAATATCGTTACCAGCAACACCACCTGTATGGAATGTTCTCATAGTAAGCTGTGTACCAGGCTCACCGATTGACTGAGCAGCGATAATACCAATTGCTTCACCGACCTGAACAGCACGTCCAGAAGCCATGTTAGCACCGTAACACTTAGCACAAACACCAACCTTAGATCTACATGTAAGAACTGTTCTAATCTTAACCTTAGATACTGGCTCACCCTTAGCGTCAACACCATTTGCAATAATAGCAGCAGCACGCTTAGGTGTAATCATATGATTAGCCTTAACAATCATCTCACCTTTGGCATCAAAGATGCTCTCGCATGCGAAACGACCTGTAATTCTGTCTTTAAGAGACTCAATCTCCTCACGGCCATCCATGAATGCGTATACCCACATGCCTGGAATATCACGGCCTGTTCCAGCCACACAGTCAGACTCCTTAATAATAAGCTCCTGAGCAACGTCAACCATTCGACGTGTCAGGTAACCAGAGTCAGCTGTACGAAGAGCTGTATCTGAAAGACCCTTACGAGCACCGTGCGCAGACATGAAGTACTCCAGTACGTCAAGACCTTCACGGAAGTTTGACTTAATAGGAAGCTCGATAGTATGACCTGATGTATCAGCCATCAAACCACGCATACCTGCTAGCTGTTTAATCTGCTGGTTAGAACCACGGGCACCAGAGTCAGCCATCATAAAGATGTTGTTGTACTTATCAAGACCATCAAGAAGGGCCTTGGTAAGAGCCTCATCAGTCTCATTCCATGTCTGAACAACAGCCTTATAACGCTCCTCTTCAGTCATACGACCACGCTTATACTCTTTAGTGATTCTATCAACTGTAGCCTCTGCCTCAGCAATCATATCTGGCTTCTGAGGTGGCACAGTCATATCCGAAATAGAAACTGTCATGGCAGCAATTGTAGAGTAGTGGTAACCCATTGCCTTGATATCATCAAGAACTTCTGCTGTCTTTGTAGCTCCGTGTGTATTAATAACCTTTTCAAGTATCTGCTTTAACTGTTTCTTGCCAACATGGAAGTCAACTTCAAGCTTAAGTTCGTTCTCTGGGTTAGTTCTGTCAACAAAACCAAGATCCTGAGGAATGATTTCATTGAAGAGGAATCTACCAATTGTAGACTCAACATTACCTGTTACTACAGTACCATCTGCAGCTGTCTTTGAAACACGAACTACAACCTTTGAATGAAGTGTAATAGCCTTGTTTTCATATGCAAGAAGAGCTTCGTTAATGCTCTTAAATACCTTACCTTCACCCTTTGCTCCAGGTCTTTCCTGTGTCAGATAATAGATACCAAGAACCATATCCTGTGAAGGAACGGCTACAGGACCACCGTCTGAAGGCTTAAGTAAGTTGTTTGGCGACAGAAGCATAAATCTGCACTCTGCCTGAGCCTCTGCTGTAAGTGGAAGGTGAACAGCCATCTGGTCACC
>JABUSV010000150.1 GCA_021442555.1 Pseudobutyrivibrio sp.
CACGGGCGTACGCCCAACAGATTTTGAGTCTGCATCGTCTGCCATTCCGACATGCCGGCCTAGTCCCGATTTCCAATCGGGACAGTCGTAAGTGGCAATCGCAGTGCCACTTACGACATAAATGTTAAAAACCAAAACAACAAATCGTATTATACTTAATATATACTCTGTTGTCTATACCAAATCCTTAATAATATCAAAACAATCAAAAGTCGCAAAATAATCCTTTGGAGTCTCCGCTCTTCTGATTAGCTCGAAGCTTCCGTCTTCCTTAAGAAGAACCTCTGCAGACTTGAGCTTGCCATTGTAGTTGTAACCCATAGCAAAGCCGTGAGCACCTGTGTCATGGATAAATAACACATCTCCCATATCAATCTTAGGAAGCTTACGGTCAACTGCAAATTTGTCGTTATTTTCACATAATGAACCTGTAACGTCATAGGTATGATCGCAGGTTGCATTCTCTTTTCCCATAACAGTGATATGATGATATGCTCCGTACATTGCTGGTCTCATAAGGTTAACAGCACAGGCGTCTACACCAATATATTCCTTATAGGTGTGCTTCTCACGGATAGCAGTAGTAACAAGCGCACCGTAAGGACCCATCATAAAACGACCCATCTCTGTATAAATTGAAACATCACCAAGTCCCGCTGGTACAAGAAGCTCCTCATATACCTTGCGAACACCCTCTCCAATGACTCTGATGTCGTTAGGAGTGCCAGTAGGTGTATAAGGAATACCTACACCACCTGAGAGGTTAACAAAATTAATGCAAATACCAGTCTCCTCCTTAAGCTCTACTATGAGCTCAAACAAAGTGCTGGCAAGTGCTGGATAATAATCGTTGGTAACCGTATTACTTACAAGGAAAGCATGAAGACCAAATCTTTTTGCGCCCTTGTCTCTTAACAGCTGATATGCCTCAAACAGCTGCTTTTTTGTCATACCATACTTGGCATCACCTGGATTGTCCATGATACCGTTGGATATCTCATACACTCCACCTGGATTGTATCTACAGCTAATAGTAGATGGAATATGACCTATGGTATCCTCTAATACCTTGATGTGAGTAATATCATCCAGGTTGATGATTGCACCTATTTCGTTGGCATAAGCGAATTCTTCAGCAGGTGTATCATTAGATGAAAACATTATTTCATCCCCTGAAAAACCTAAAGAGTTAGACAGCATGAGCTCTGTTCTTGAAGAACAGTCTGTACCACAGCCGCACTCTTTGAGAATGTTTATAAGAAATGGATTAGCATTTGCTTTTACAGCAAAATACTCTCTGAACCCCTTGTTCCAGCTAAAAGCCTCATATACTGCCTTTGCATTTTCCCTGATCCCCTTTTCATCGTATAAGTGAAAAGGTGTAGGAATCTCCCCTATAATCTCCTCCAGCTTCTCCTTGGTTGTAAATGGTGTTTTCATTTGTTAAATCTCCGCAATCAGTCTTTTTATAGCGTTCTGTGTAGGCCCCAGCAAGTCAGTATATGCAGTGATGGCATCTGGTTGCTGAACAAAGCTTTCTATATCTGTGCCCATCTCCTCTTCCAAAAGCTGTACAAACTTATCATATGAATCATGTTCAGAGAACTCTGATAGAAGCTTTTCTACATCTGCTGCTATCTCTTCCTTTGTAGCTTCAGCAGAAATATAATTCTCAGCTGGAACTCTAAGGTCAGTCTCTAACAGATTCATTATTTTCTGGACATAGTTTTTTGCCGCCTCAGGAATACCTCCTGCTCTGTTAACAGCTCCACTGCCCTGATTGTAAGCCGCAAGAGCCATCTGTACATCTCCCCCAAACTCAGTAAGCTTGGATGAAATATATTTGGCGCCTGCCATAATGTTTTGATATGGGTCATATGCATTGGTTACTCCAAGAGCCCTGGCTGTACCAGGCATAAGTTGCATGATACCCTTGGCACCACTCTTGCTTGTAGCAGTAGCATCAAAGTTTGACTCCTGTTTAGCCATAGATATAAGAAGCTTGTAAGAAACCCCGTAGGTTTCAGCCGCCTCTCGAAAGATACTATCATAACTTGTAACTGTACTCAACCCATCAGCTACAGTTGAAACAGATTTTTCTGAAGGAGCCGGGTTCTTCATGGTGTTAACTATCATGGCACTAATCTGTGAAGCGGAATCTCTCATGTTGTCATAGGAGGGATTGATGCTGTCAGTATTAGTACTCGTGACCTGTTCCAAAACTTCATCAAAGCTAGCAGTTGATACATTTTCTGTAGAAGAAGCCTGTGAAATACCAGCAGTACCTGTTACAGACACTACCGTTTCCTCATATGTAACTCCCTGTGTTGGTGTAGTAATTGATATTTTCATAAAGTTAAATCTCCAGTCTTATTGACAACTGTTGTATGCTTTGATATATTCTTTTAGTGCGCTGATGTGGCTCAGAGGTAGAGCACTTCCTTGGTAAGGAAGGGGTCACG
>JABUSV010000246.1 GCA_021442555.1 Pseudobutyrivibrio sp.
ATCAGTGTCGCCAGGGTACCATACATGGAAAATCCACCGAACCACTTAATCCAGGCTCCAAGAATAATCGAAAAAATATACCAGCTGGACGCACAAAGTATGCCTCCAGGCAACTGACTGATAAAAGTAAGCTTCTTATTAGGTAATGTCTTAAACAACATAGTAAACAACAGCACTAATAGAATAAACACAAAGCACCATCTGATTACAGGCTTGAGTCCCACTGCGTATGCCAAAAAGCTGTAATGATTATGAAACAGCCCCTGCAGCTGCTTTGTGAATACCAGCATTAACATGATGCATACTATGGCAGCCAACAGTAAAAATGTATATACGACCGCAAAAAACCTTGTAACAAACCAGTTTCTTGTCTCCTGAATCTTGTTTACGACATTAAGGCCAACCATAAGATTCTGAAACGCACGTCCAGCTGCCCATATTGCAAGAATCGCAGATATGGAAATCGCTCCTATGTTGGCCGTCATAAGCATGGCAACCAATTCATCTGCATATACTCTGTACTCCTCAGAGACTACGTCATATAAGAGCACCTCAAACATATTGTTGGTAGAAGGAATTACCCTCAATATAGCAAGTAGCAGCATCATAAAAGGTATGGCAGACATAATCAAAAAATAAGCTGCCTGAGCTGCATAGGCTCCAATATGATCTCTGGAACATTTATCTAAATATGTTTTACCATAGCCAATTATCATCCAAACCATAGAATTCTCCTTTTCACAGTCTTTTATAGTAACAAAAAAGCCCATGGAAGTAAATCCATGGGCCATTATTATTGAAGCTTATTATATCTTGGTAAGAACAAAAATCTCATATATTGCATTAATAGCATTCTCAAAATCTGCATTGCTTACACCGATGATGATGTTAAGCTCTGAAGAACCCTGATCAATCATCTTGACATTGATGTTTGCATGAGCAAGTGCTGAGAAGATTCTGCCAGCTGTACCTCTTGTAGATTTCATGCCACGACCTACAACAGCAATAAGTGCAAGGTCTGACTCAAGCTCGATTGCATCAGGATTACACTCACGGTTGATAGCACCTATCACCTGCTGCTCCTTGCCCTCAAACTCTTCCTGATGTACAAACACTGTCATTGTATCTATACCAGATGGCATATGCTCGATAGAGATGCCGTTCTCCTCAAAAGCTGACAGAGCCTTGCGACAGAAGCCAATCTCTGAGTTCATCATATCTTTGTCAATGGAAACAGCTACAAATCCCTTCTTACCAGCGATACCTGTAATAGTGTACTCGCTCTTCTGACATGTGTTGGCAACAATCATTGTACCCTCAGCTGTAGGATCGTTGGTATTTTTGATATTGATTGGAATACCTGCCTTACGAACTGGAAAAATAGCATCCTCATGAAGTACTGAAGCACCCATGTACGAAAGCTCTCTAAGCTCTCTGTATGTAATAACCTTGATTGGCTGAGCGTTATCTACGATTCTTGGATCTGCAACAAGACATCCTGATACATCTGTCCAGTTCTCGTATACTGTAGCCTTCACAGCCTTTGATACGATAGAGCCTGTAATATCTGAACCGCCTCTTGAGAAGGTCTTGATGCTGCCATCGAATGCGCTTCCATAGAATCCAGGTACTACAGCATTCTCAAGCTTTGATAATCTTGCTGACATAACCTTGTCAGTCTTGTCAGCATCAAACAAACCATTCTCGTCAAAAAATATGACCTCAGCTGCATCTATAAACTCATAACCCAAGTAGTTAGCCATAATAATACCGTTGAGGTACTCACCACGTGAAGCGGCATAATCGCTACCAGCCTTAGCCTTGAACTGCTCTTCGATTTTTTTGAACTCGTCCTCAAGTGAAAGTGTAAGATTAAGACCGTTGATAATAGATGTATAACGTTCCTTAATCTTTCTAAGCTCTGTCTTGAATTCCTGATCTTGCTCAGCTAATGCATAACAGCTGTAAAGCATGTCAGTAACCTTAGTATCCTTAGAGTTACGCTTTCCTGGCGCAGAAGGAACAACAAATCTGCGTGTCTCATCTGCTCTGATTATATCCCCTACCTTTGAAAACTGCTGTGCACTTGCAAGCGAGCTTCCACCAAACTTTACTACTTTGATCATGTTCTTTGATCTCCTGTCTAAAAAAAACTTACAAGTCCGAATTATAGTATAAAAAAAAGGGCTTCGCAATAGCGAAACCCCACAAAATTTAACTTTTTGTTGCAATATTCGTATAGATACAAATATAAACCCAGCATGACGGGCCTACGATTTTGACTCCTAGCTAAGCTAGGTGGATTGCCGCAACCGTTACTTCTGTCTTCCACCGGAGTATAATGACTCAATTAGCTTGAGGCCTGACATCCATATCGGAAATGTGAGCGTTCCATTAAAAGTAAATGTAGGTTCAAAAAAGTAAGTTAAATCGTTCATCCCAGGCTTG
>JABUSV010000043.1 GCA_021442555.1 Pseudobutyrivibrio sp.
CCTTTGGAGAGCCAGAGAAACAAGCAAGGAGATATTCTTTTCTATGCAGGGGCAAACACCTACACAAAGGCAGGTCAAGAGAAAAAAAGCGACATTGCTATTAATGGCAGGGGACAACACATAACAAGCCTATTCACAGCCGACATGACAGCACCCTTTGCCATAGGGGATATGAGAGGCACAGCAGATGCACTGATATTTGTCTTTTCCAATGCCAACTATGTGGAGGGCGCTTTTAGTGTAGGCAGTGTTATAGAAGTCTTTGTTGCCAGAGGCTATGCAAAGAACAGAAACAGCTTATACAATCTACTTGCCGACAATGAACTTGATGCAGAAATGGAGGCTTTAAGGCAGGCAGCAAAAAGTAAGTAACACCAGAGAAAGGGGCAGGCAGTTTTAGAGCTGTTTACCCCTTTTTAATTGGAATTTAGCATTTTTTTTACTAAATTGGTAACAATTATGTATGACACCATTGAATTAAGATTAAGTGCTTTTACTTGTAATGCTGATTTTCTGCAGGAAACACCTTGTTACTTTGATGTAAAAGGGGAGCATGTCTTTAATGGAGTGCGGTCAATAAGCGGCTATTTGGGAAACCTAAAGATATATTGCAGTGCTGCAGCCTTTACAATCAAAGGAGGTAGCCTTTGCAAATGGTATTTGGGAGATAACTACAAGACTATGAGCAAAGGAGATGCACAAAGAGCCATAGAGGCTTTGAGTGATACCCTACATTTGCCAATAGAGAAAGCAGCGGTTACTAGAATAGACTTTGCTCAAAACTTTATAGTTAAGCAGCCACCAAGCAATTACTTTGAGCATTTGGGGGAGTTGGCTTATATGCAGAGGCTACAGCAGCCACATGGGCTTTATTACTCCAATAACAAAAGCCGACTTGCTTTCTATGATAAAAACAAGGAGATGCAAAAAGAAAGGGTGGAGATACCCTTGCTATATGTAGGTAGAAATGTTTTAAGGTATGAGCAAAGATTTTTGCACCGACTACCACAGCAACTAAACTCCCCAGAGGTTACAGCCTCAATGCTTTATGATAATGCTTTCTATGGTTATTTGCTCACAAAATGGGCAGACGCATACAAGGCTATAAAAAAAATCAATGATACTACACTAAATTTTAATGTTATGACTACAAAGAAAGACTTGCATCAAATGGGAGTGCTGGCTCTCGTTCAAATAGCAGGCGGTCAAACCAATATGCTAGCCCAAATAAAAGCAGCCGCCAGAGCAGGGAAATTAAGCGGCAAACAAGCCTATGACATTAAGCAGGCTGTTTTAGATGATAAAATAAGGGCAGATATTACCACCCCAAATGAGGCAATAATGGAACTTGATAGGAAGATAATTGATGCAGTCAAACTATATAGCTAAAAACAAATTGGCTATATATTAAGTTGTCATCAATTACTGATTTGGTAATAAATGCACAGCCAAAGCACCAAAGGGCAGCGGCAAATGCAGTTGCTTTGCCTTGCCGTTTCCAAAGCACCCATAGCGCCCCCCTTGACACCCCCATAGATTTGGGGCAGTCGCTCAAAGTATAAACTTTCACTAATTTAAAAAAAATCCAAATAATATGCACAGAATTTTAACAACCCCCAAGACATTTGAGGAGGCTTATTATAGCAAAGAGCCGACCTTTTATTATTATAACAACCGACAAGGCAATGGCTGTATGAGGTCAAAGCGGTGGCGGTGGCATATATTGGCACAAAGGAACATACCTACAAGAGAGGAAACCAAAAGGATAAATGGCTTTGCCTACTTTGAGCAAAACTTGCAGAATGGCAAAAAGCAGTACAGACTACAAAGCAGGATAAGCCTCAACACCCCCCATGCAGGAATATGCTACAAGGTAGATGAGCATTTTCTTGAATGGCTGTTAGGAACTCCCATAAAAGAGCCAGCCCAAGCCTTTATAGATAGAGTAAGGGGCAGGAAGTACAACAGCGGTCAAAAGTACTATTCTATTGATTGGATTACTAAGTATTTGATGAGAGTGCAGCCAAAGAAAAAAAAGGCTGATAGGTAGCTTTTCTTATGTGCCTTTTTTTGAGAGCCTCAAAATATATAGTTAGATTTGTGTTAAGGGAGAGCCTCAACAAAGTAACAGAAATTTGCAACTTGCTATTTAATTTTAATCGTTTCAAAATTTGGCATTTCAAAATAATTGTCTAACTTTGCACATGGAAAGCCCAAAATGCCAACAAAAAGGCTATTAAATGGCTGATTTGTTACTGATTTGTTACCACCTTGCCAGAGCGTTTGGGCTTTCTTTTTGAAAATCAATAAGTTATAAACATTACTTTACTTTCTGCAACACAAAGGTAACCAAAAAGGGCTGACTATACAAATTTTGATAGTCAGCCCTTAA
>JABUSV010000013.1 GCA_021442555.1 Pseudobutyrivibrio sp.
ACTTCAAGCTATGGCAGCGGCACAGTTTCAACAGGTGAAATCAAGATTAAGAAGGATCTTGATATGGGTGTTGACGGACAGAATGTAATCATTGTTGAGGACATTATTGATAGCGGAAATACACTTAATTATCTTGGTAGTCTTTTCAAGGAAAGAAATGCAAAGTCTGTTCGTATGTGCACAATGCTTGATAAGCCTGATCGCAGAGAGGTAGATGTACACGTTGATTATACTGGATTTACAATTCCAGATCAGTTTGTAGTAGGATATGGACTTGACTATGATCAGAAGTATCGTAATCTGCCATATATCGGAATTGTAGAGTTTAATTAGAGAGGACTTGGGTTTGAAAAGACGTACAGCATCTGGATTTATTATTTACGTATTATTTGTACTAGTCGTGCTGGGTATTTTATACACTACTACAGGCTCTAAGACTACAGAATACACAATGTATCAGTTTGAGAAGGCTATTGATGAAAATCAGGTCAATGGTGTTGTAATCAAACAAAATCAGCAGGTTCCAACTGGATATGCGAGCATCGAACTTAAAAGCGGCACAGAGGTAGTATTATATGTCTCTGATGTAGGCGAAATAGAGAATATACTCAGAGCAAATGACATAGAGTACAAGATGAACGATGTTCCTCAGGATAGTTTTATCTCGGGTTTGTTACCAATGCTTGTGGTGGTAGCAGCTGTGTTTATCCTCTTTATGATAATGATGAATTCTCAATCAGGTGGTGGCGGAAATAATGCCAAGATGATGAATTTTGGCAAGAGCAGAGCCAAGATGACTAAGAAAGAGGATGTAGACACCAGATTTGATAATGTAGCAGGCCTCAAGGAAGAGAAGGAAGAGGTTGCTGAATTAGTAGACTTTTTAAAGGACCCTGCAAAGTATACAAAGCTTGGTGCCCGTATACCAAAGGGTATTATCTTAGTGGGCCCTCCTGGAACAGGTAAAACACTACTTGCCAAAGCTATCGCAGGCGAAGCTGGAGTTCCTTTCTTTTCAATATCAGGATCTGATTTTGTTGAGATGTTTGTTGGTGTAGGTGCCTCAAGAGTCAGGGATTTGTTCGAGGATGCAAAGAAAAATGCACCTTGTATTGTATTTATAGACGAGATAGATGCTGTTGCAAGACGTCGTGGAACAGGTATGGGCGGCGGACATGATGAGAGAGAACAGACACTTAACCAATTGTTGGTTGAGATGGATGGTTTTGGTGTAAACGAAGGCATCATTGTGATGGCAGCCACTAACAGAGTGGATATACTGGATCCTGCCATTATGAGACCAGGACGATTCGATCGCAAGGTTTACGTTGGCAGACCTGATGTAGCAGGCAGAGAAGAGATTCTGGCAGTACATGCAAAAAATAAGCGCCTTGGAGAGGATGTAGACCTCAAGCAGGTTGCGCAGACTACAGCAGGCTTTACAGGAGCAGATTTGGAGAATCTTCTTAATGAGTCTGCCATTGCTGCGGCAGGAGATAATCGCGGTTTTATTACAATGGATGATATCAAAAACTCTTTTGTCAGAGTAGGTATCGGACAGGAAAAGAAATCAAGAATTATATCCGACAAGGAAAAACGAATTACAGCTTATCACGAAGCCGGCCATGCTATATTATTCCATCTGTTGCCGGATGTTGGACCTGTATACTCTGTATCCATAATTCCAACTGGAAGCAGCGCAGCAGGCTATACCATGCCTCTTCCAGAAAAGGATGAGATGTTTAATACAAAGGGCCAGATGATGCAGGATATTATTGTCAGTCTGGGTGGCAGAGTGGCAGAGGAATTAATCTTCGATGATATTACTACAGGCGCTTCATCTGATATTAAAAATGCAACAAGACTTGCCAGAGATATGGTGACAAAGTATGGCTTTTCGAAGGACATAGGGCCAGTCCACTTTGGTGATGATGATGACGAGGTGTTTATCGGAAGAGATATGGCTCGTACAAGAGGCTACAGTGAAGAGGTGGCTTCTGAGATAGATAGCGAGATTAGAAAAATCATTGGCGAGGCTTACGAGAGAGCAACAACCATAATAAAAGAAAACGAGACTGTGCTTCACAGTTGTGCGAACTTACTTCTCGAGAAGGAAAAGATTAACAGAGCTGAATTTGAAGCATTGTTTAGTGTAGAAAATAGTGAAACAGAAGGCGAATAGCGTGTCTGTTCAGGGGAAGCGGGGGTAAACAAGCACTGTTTTTGTAAAAAGTGTACAAAAAAGCACTTGCATATTTGTAATGTTTGTGCACACTTAAGTGTTGCGCCGACATATAATAAACATCGTAAAAACCCCCCAATACATTATATAATTTTTACTAACCC
>JABUSV010000185.1 GCA_021442555.1 Pseudobutyrivibrio sp.
GGATTGCCTATTATCTCATAAGCCAGATTGTAAGCTATCTCAAAAAACAGCTGCAGCGGCCCTATTAATATCTGATATATCATCTCACCTATTGACATATATTTTCTCCTTAATGCCCGTCCTAGTATGGCAAAACAGCATCCCTCTGAACTTCCATCCAGTTGTTCATGTCTCTCATATCATCATGTACTGAGAACCATATTCCACCCTTGAATACGTTGCCGTTGTTGGTATAGATTGAGGAGTCCTCCTCTCCCAGCACATACATATCGCCAGCATATTTTCTGTCGTTGCTGACTGGATTGCCTGTAAATGGATTTACAGGGTTATCTATGATACCTTCCATGGCAAGACTTGGCACATCTGCATTGGTCATAAACTCATCTGAGAAGCCAAAATCTGTGGCGTTAAAATCCTTCACCAGCATCATAGGATAGTAGGCCTCTGCCTTGTAAAAATAACCCAGGTCCGAGTTCTCATCATGAGGCATAATCATGGAATCGATATTGCCAAGAGCTTCTCCGTGGTCTGCTACTATAATAATCCTGGTGTTATCATAAGCTCCCTGCTCCTTGAGATAATCTAGCCAGTCTCCAAGCTTTATTAGAGTAGCCATGTTCACATGATACATCTTATAGGCTTCCATGGTCTTCATATCAAGAGACTGACTTCCATCACCAAGAGTTAGCTTATCAGGACATACATCCATATATGCGCTGTTATCCACGTCCCATGTCATCTCATAGTCAGGAAGCTGTAGGAGCTGTGGATCATGTGGCAAATCATTTCTAAACATGAGAAAATGATTATCACTATCTTCTGATACCTCTGTGATGCTGCTCAGGTTGCACAGAGCCTTATAGTTCTCATAGGTTTCATTGTAAAAGCCTGATGCCACAGTATCTGAATACATGGCCTGACCGCATACTAACTGCCCATTGGTCTTATGCAGGTAGTTACCCTCATCGTAGAGTATTTTTTGGAAAAATACAGGCAGGGTTCTCATAAGGCCATAGCAATAAAAGTTACGCCTGTTAAGGCCTGATATGTCAGCGCTGTATTCACCATCAAAATTACCAATCATCCTGTATGCATCCACTTCTGGATAATCATCATATATGGACAGGTCTGTATTCCAGCTATAGTTGGCATATACTGGGTCACACACTGTAGTGTCATAGCCGTTGCCACTAAAAAGTGCCGGCATAAGCCTTAGAGCCTCGTTTTGCTTGTCCTTAAGACTTACATCTTCTCTTTTGTTAATTTCCTCTGGAGTGTACTCATAGCCGCCAAATACGGCAGGTGAAGCTACATTAGTACATGGACCAAAGGACAGACTGTTGGTATAACAGGTAAATCCCGAAAAGCTTTCCTTAAGCTGTGGTCTCTCATCCATAATATATGGCAGATATTCTCCCATGGCTCTGTCAAGCATGATAACTACTACATTTTGTCCTGTAGCACTCAGCTCCAAAGTAGGAGACACAGCATAGCGGTCTTCCTTGTTGACAAAAGGCTCAACTGTCCTTGCTATGTGAACCACATTCATACCACATACCACTACATAGGCTATTATAACTACACTCAAAATCCTTGGTATCAGGTTCCTAAACCTAGGGTATAATCCCAGTACTGTAGCTATAACTATAAGCACAACACCGGTGTTAATAAGCAGCGTAGAAGTATATACAGCAAAATCGCTCTCATACTGCAGAGTCTTGCTGAGTCTTCCCAAATCTATATGAAATACAAAATAATCTAAGGTCGCAATCCCACATAAAGCTATGCTTCCTGCATTCCACAGACACTTGTTTTCTTTTTCCGTAATCCAATAGAATACTCCCATCCATACCACAAAAAATCCTATAGCGTAGCACATGGCTGATGTGATGTACATATTAGGATGGAAATCTACAAATTCCACTATAAATTCCTGTGGAGAGGAATTGATAACAGTAGATGGTATCAGACCACCTACCAGAACAGCCATATAAACCATGGATATGAAAAATCCCTTGGTATCTGCTGTCAGCAGACCATATACGTTTCCAAGAGCCCTTCTTTTTCCAATAATACTAAGGATAAGTGGCATCATCATAACAAGGGCCACCATCCATACCACCAGTACATAGGCAGACTTGATGCGTCCCAGTGACATGACTCCAAGCCCCATAACTACTACACCTGCTATGGCAAGCATAATATTAAGGACCTTTCTTGGATTTTTAAGCTTGTAAAAAATAGTCTTAACAAGTGAGAATACGTTATTAAGAGTCCAGTAAAACACCAGTCCTGATGGTGAGTTGTACAGGAACACTAGGAAGAATACAGCCATTGTATACAG
>JABUSV010000194.1 GCA_021442555.1 Pseudobutyrivibrio sp.
TCGACGTCGTGTCTCAGATTTTGCTAATCTCGCCGTCCGTGGCGAGATTGCCCCCTTTTGTGGCAGGAACACACATAAGCAATCCTACGATCTCGACGAAAATCCGCACTAGAGACTCCTTAAACCCCTGATAACTCTTTAATAATCAAAGGTTGTGCGTATAAGACGAACAATAGAAGCAGGGTGTCCCGCGTTTAAAGAACACAAAACAATAAGACTTGCTGCTTCAACCTTAGTAACACTTAGCACTAAGGAGTTTGCTTGCTGCAAGAGGGTAGCGGCCTGAGGAGGGACTTTGGGCGCAGACCCACAAAAATCAAGAGGAATAAGCCATAAAAAAACGTAAATCCGACAGTTGGGGGAAATAAAGGGGCTTATTTTTCTGTAATATTGGTAAATTGAGTTGAAGGAAAGTGACATAATCTTTTTATCAAAACAAAGCCGACAGGTAACAAAGGAGAATGTTTTTTATGAAAAAGAGATTGGTTGCTTTATTAATGGTTATGACAATGTCATCAGCATGTTTTATTGGATGCTCAGTGGATGCAGATGCACTAAAGCAAGGATATGGTAGCAAGAATGAATCTGTAGCAGATATTTTAGAAGAGAGCGAAATCGAAGATAAAGATGTCGATGAAGTTGGAGCTGTAGAGCCTGAGGAAGATGAAGCCGAAGAAAAGAAGTCTGAGAAAAAAGAAGAGTCAGATAAGAAGGCTGATGATTCTGACGACAAGGATAAAAAGCAGGCAAGTGCAAAAGCGAAGGAGGCTGATTACAGCAACAGCCAGTATGTAAATTTTGATGACTTGGGCTTCTTTATCACTGTAGATGGCAAGACAGAGAGATTTATTTTGGGTGAAAGCACTTTACAGGATATGATAGATTTTGGCACCCCATTTGATGAGGATGATATTTTAACAGCAGATAATGTAGTAAAAGCCAATAGTGGAAGTGCCGGATATGCTATTACCCTTGGGGAGTATTATAGAGCTCAGGTATATGTAATTAATAATACAGATGAGGCAAAGAAGGCTAGTGAATGTGTTCTTGGCGAGATATATCTTCCATTAGGCGACGGCAAGGAGCAGGATATACTCTCATTTGATTTTCCATTGGATATGACAGAGGAGGATCTTCTTAATAATGCAGGAGAGCCAACTGATTTAAGTGAATTTGACAGTGACGACGACTATGAATATCATTCTTCTAAATATAAATATGAAAAAGAATCTGACAGATATTTTGGTTCGTATGGATATGATTTTGAATACATAAATGGAGAGCTTCGTTACGTTTCTATCGATTTCAAGTAAAATAGCATAGAGATTAATGATAAAAAATGTCAGGGAAATAATTCTTGACATTTTTTATTATATGGGGGATTGTTTAGATATAGGTATAAAAATAAGGAGGGGTATTATGAGAGCGATAGTATGTTATGAGACACAGCATGGAAGTGCCAAAAGGCTGGCGCAGGCAATAGCATCAAAGCTTGACTGTCTTTGCGTAAATGTGGACACACCTTTTCAGGCAGAGGATGAAACAGTGTATGATGCATTGGTGCTGGTATTTGGATTTAGGGGACCATATACTGCACAGTTGTCCAAGCTGTTTTTGCAAAAAATGGCGGGAAAGTTAAATTATAAGCATCTTTATGTGGTTGGTGAAGGTCTGTTTTCTGAGAAGGAGTTTCCTTCTGTGGCAGAGGGGCTCAAGGCTTTGGCTAATCCTGCAAGTTTTCATTCATTTTTTATGAAGGGACAGCTTAGGGTTGCAACTCTGACGTCAGAAGAACAGGCTCTGCTGGGAAAGTTTTCAGAGCTTACGGGTATGCAGATTGTAGACATGGGAGAGTTCTCCGATGAAGAGGCTGCCAGGGTTGCTGATGAAATAAAAGATATGTTGGATGCGACCCCTGTGGTAGAAGATCCAAATGCAGGTCAGAAGAAGTATATTTGTACTGTATGTGGATATGTCCATACTGGGGATGAACCACCTGAGAACTGCCCTGTATGCAAGCAACCAGGCTCTGTTTTTAAGCCAATGTAAATATGGTTGACAAGGTCAGGGTTATTAACTTATTATGATAAAAATACTCTTTGCACTGCATACATATACTACAGTACAAACTGATCAGGCGATGGATTAACCAGCGGCCGGGCTATATTTTAGCAACAGATTATAACATCTGTGGGACAGTAGTTTACTTATTGTTCCATGGGTGTTTTTTTATACTCTCAATG
>JABUSV010000137.1 GCA_021442555.1 Pseudobutyrivibrio sp.
TATCCATGAGCAGGCAGGTCTTCAATACAACTCCTGCTCCTGAGAGGCTAGGATTATTGTAATCATTCTGAGAACTAACCAAGGTCACATATCTGAAATAACGAATTTCAGGATTTATATCATGGTGGTCAAGTACAATTACAATCTTGCCCATCTCTTCAAGAGCAATATATTGGTCGCAATTACTGTCAAGAGAGTCAACAATAATTATAAGTTCAGCAGATTCAAACCTTGATAAGTCCTGTCCAATAAGTCCGTGTGCTTTTCCATGGTTTATTACTACTTCTACATTAGCACCGCAGGCTACAAGGTATCTGTACATGATAGCCCCGGCTGTAGTTCCGTCCACATCGGTATCAGCAAGAATAATTATCTTGCCCTTCATCTCAACATAGTCATTAATAAGTGTAGCTGCGTGATAAACATTCTTTAAGTCGTATAAAGACAGCATGTCATCTTCTTCTGGACACAAGAAGTGGTCTATATCATTAATGCCACGGCCTGTGATAATGGTATCTATAATCTCAGAAGTTTCCATTCTAGAGCAGTCATTAAGTATGTCATAGTTCTTCTTAATCATAACTCCTCAAACTCCTTTACTGACTCCTCAAGGCACTTGTCAATGAATGTATATATTTTTACTGACGCTCTTGAAGAAAGGTCAGCTATTTTTCTGTTGTCTATGAACAATTTTAATTTTTGATTTTCGTCCATGTTAATAAGATTTTCAAGGACATCTTTGTAAGCCTTGATTTCTTCTTCTAATTCTTTTGCTTTTTGTAATTTTTCAGTAGTCATAACGCACCTCCAATAAAAAAATAAAGCCCCCTGAAAAATGATTAAAAACAGGGGGCCAAGCAACTTATGGCAATTTTGCCAAGAAAGGATGTTTAGAGGATTCAAAACGGGGATTTTAATCCTCTGATATATAGTTCTCTATTTCCATAGAAAAACTTTTTAAGAAAAACTCTTTGCCCAAATCTGTTGGAGAAATCTTGTCAGGATAATTCTTATCAAAATTATTCCAATAAAGAATTTCTGTGTTCTTCAATCTAGAGTACTTAGCCAACTTTCTTAGATTGCTATTAACAAGCTCTTTTTTGTAGCCAACATCATGCATCAGGATTATTCTCTTTGGATTGAGTTCATATATAAGTTTAACTTGAATCTCACTTATTGAGCCAGAACCGAGAGCAACTGAATTATAAATCTCATAACTGTCCAATTGCATGACTGATTTCTCAGATTCTAAGATTATTACATCTGACTCGTACATTTCAGAATAGTTCTCTGAGTACCCAAACAGGTTATACGAACATCGGCAGGGCTTAATATAAAAATATTTGTCTTCATCACACTCATAATTCTTACGACCCTTGATTCCAATTAGCCTGCCCTCACAGTCCCTCATAGGAATTGTAATTGCGTTGTCCAACCAACTGTAGCCTATTTTATACTTGGCTTGAGTGCTAATTGAAATCCTGTCCTGTATAAATCTTAGGTTTGGTATTGTATCGAACCTGTTCAGAAATGATTCGTCTATAAGATTTTGTTCAACCTCAGTCTGAATTTTGTTTATTCCTGAATAAAACCCACCAAATACTTCTCTACGTTTGTGAAAACTTGTCTCTGTTATACCTAGTACATTTTTTGCTGTGAATAATACGTCCGCAAAATTTGTACCTTTAGTCCTGGCTATGTAAGAAAAGATGTCACCATGTTCGTTCCTTGAGAAGTCTTTTACATTCAGGTATGAATTGTCTTTAAGAAATATGGCTATAGCGTCTTTTCTACTGTCTTCGCTACGACCAAAAGAAATATAATTGTGCTTAATACTGATGTTGTGAAAGTCATAGATTTCCAATAACTCTCTGATTTTGTCTGGATTATTAAGCAGCTCTTGTTTAATATCAGAAATCACACGACCTTCACCCCCGTTCTAGGTCACAAATTGAACCCTATTATAGAGTTCCCTAATTAGACTCCAATATATCCATGTCTTACATGACCATGGCACTCTTCCCTGAAGCTTGAGTAATCTCCTATGAACTTATAAATATACATTGAGTTTGTATCTTCTGAGTTCTTGCCATTTCTTGTCTTTTCAAGGAACACAATCTTATAAATACTGTTCTCGTCTAGTGGATAGTCCTGCCTAATCCATCTGTCGTTCTCGTCCTTGGCATA
The DNA here is from genome assembly GCA_021442555.1 of Pseudobutyrivibrio sp. Taxonomy (GTDB): domain Bacteria; phylum Bacillota; class Clostridia; order Lachnospirales; family Lachnospiraceae; genus Pseudobutyrivibrio. The sequence goes on from JABUSV010000137.1 coordinate 2,188, forward strand.
TTTATAAGGCTT
>JABUSV010000023.1 GCA_021442555.1 Pseudobutyrivibrio sp.
AGACCATGCTTGTGTCTGTCCTCTGGGATGTGACTCATGCCCATCTTGGAACGTTTTCTAATGCTGGCCCTGGTGATGTCGTTGCCCTGCATAGTAACAGTTCCCTCTGTAAGTGGCATTAGTCCTGTAACGCCGTAGACGAACTCAGTCTGTCCGTTGCCATCGATACCTGCAATACATACTATCTCCCCGGCTCTTACCTGAAGTGATACGTTATTAACTGCATTTTTCTTATGGGATGCAGATGCCACAGTCATGTTCCTGATATCAAGAATAACCTCTCCTGGCTCATTTTCCTGCTTATCTACCTTAAAATTAACATCACGGCCAACCATCATGGCAGACAGACTCTCTGGAGTAGAGTCCTTGATATCTACTGTACCTACATACTTACCCTTGCGAAGTACTGTACATCTGTCAGCAACCTCCATAATCTCAGCAAGCTTGTGCGAGATAAAAAGTATGCTCTTGCCTTCTGCCGCAAGATTCTTCATGATTTGCATGAGCTCATGAATCTCCTGAGGAGTAAGCACAGCTGTTGGCTCGTCAAAAATAAGAATATCGTTATCTCTATACAGCATCTTGAGAATCTCTGTACGCTGCTGCATACCTACTGTTATATTTTCAATCAAAGCGTCTGGGTCTACCGCAAGGCCGTATTTTTCAGAAAGCTCCATGACCTTTTTTCTGGCCTCATCCTTTTGTAGCAATCCACACTTGGTGGTCTCAACTCCAAGAATAATGTTGTCTAATACTGAAAAGCACTCAACAAGCTTAAAGTGCTGATGAACCATACCTATACCCAGTGCGTTAGCATCGTTAGGATTCTTGATATCAACCTTGACTCCGTCCTTATGAATCTCACCCTCTTCTGGCTGATACAATCCAAAAAGAACACTCATGAGAGTTGACTTACCTGCACCGTTCTCTCCTAATAGCGCATGAATCTCACCCTTCCTAAGCTGAAGTGTGATGTTGTCATTGGCTATGATTCCGGGAAAGCGCTTGGTTATATTCAACATCTCTATTGCATATGTATCCAATATTTCTCCTCCCTACTCTGCCCAAAAGGTCAGAGTTCCCACATGTAATATATGCTACTAATATTACATATGATTTTATGTCAAGTCAACGACTCAAACCACATTGTCATGTTCTAAATCACCTACAAAAAGCAATAAAATAGACAGATGAAATCATCTGCCTATTTTTGAATATGCATATTCAGCTGACCCCAACATTTCTTCTAGACATTAAGTCAGCTCATGAATTTTTAAATCCTTTATTTCTATTATATTATAAGCAGACTTACAATAAGTATGCCGCCTTTTATTGCCAACGCCGGCACCAGACGTTCCTTGATTTCCTTATAATTGACACCAAACACGATTATTATCTCCAGTACATTTGATATCAACGTATATCCTATGTTCGGAATTATACCTATCAAAAGATATCCTATTAAATAGCTTGCCGCATTTGCCAGCATCATTGTCATCAAGAGTTTGCGATCATCTATCCGACAATCCAATACAGAAAAAATAATCTTATATATCACAAAACCCACAACCATAATGATTAGGAGGGTAAAAAATGCAATAATATAAATAAATAGTGTAACGTTTTTAAACAAAGCAGAATCCAGGGCACTTATAATCATGTTATATTTATTGGCATCAGCATTTATGGTTTTTCCGAAAAACAGAAAGTATATAAAAACCATCGCTCCAAAAGTAATTAATAAGTCCAGCACATCTACTTTACGCTCTTTGTTCTCCATTTTTTCTAATCTCCCATTTTGATTTCATTCCACAGTTCATCATCCTTTGTATCCAGATTGTGATCTACCAGTATAACTGTTGTGCCCTCTCTTGCTCTTTCTTCCAGCTCTTCAACAATAGATCTGCTGGAATCCACATCCAAATGCGATATAACCTCGTCAACCACTATCAGATCCCAATACTCTTTTATGTATATCAATACCATCCCCAGTTTCATGGTGGTTCCAAGAGACATTACTTCATAGTTGCTGTTTTTATTTTTAATACCAAGCTTTTTAT
>JABUSV010000016.1 GCA_021442555.1 Pseudobutyrivibrio sp.
ATGGATGATGTTGTTTATGAGGAATTCAAGGGCACGGGAAATATGGAACTGGTTCTGGACAGGAAACTGTCAGAAAAACGCGTATTCCCTGCCATAGACATCCAGAGATCCAGTACCAGAAGGGAAGACCTTCTGCTGGATGAGCAGGAACAGGAAGCAGTGCTGATCATGCGCCGGGCATTGAACGGAATGAAGAGCGATGAGGCTGTAGAGAATATTCTGAATATGTTTGCCCATACAAAGAATAATGATGAATACGTTAACATGGTTATTAGAAAAAGAGTAATCTAATACATGTGATTAGATTTGATAATACAGGAGGAATATATTATGTCATCAGTTGATGAAACAGCTAATTTTTTACACAAGCAATGGAATGGCAAGATTGAGACTGTCTCAAAGGCACCAGTAAAGAACCGAGAAGATTTATCTATTGCATATACTCCAGGTGTCGCAGCACCTTGCCGTATTATCGCAGATAATCCTGAGGAAGCATATAACTATACTCTCAAGGCTAATACTGTAGCAGTAGTATCTGATGGTTCTGCTGTACTAGGCCTTGGCAATATAGGACCATTGGCAGCCATGCCAGTTATGGAAGGCAAGTGTGTTCTTTTCAAGGAATTTGGCGGAGTAAATGCTTTTCCTATAGTATTATCTACTCAGGATCCTGATGAGATTGTTGCAGCTGTTAAGGCTATAGCTCCAACGTTTGGTGGAATCAATCTCGAAGATATATCAGCACCAAGATGTTTTGAAATCGAAGAGAGACTCAAGGCTGAGCTTGATATACCTGTATTTCATGATGACCAGCACGGTACTGCAATAGTAGTATTGGCAGGTATTATGAATGCTCTTAAGGTTGTTGGCAAACAAAAAGAAAACTGTAAGGTTGTTGTTAATGGAGCAGGCTCTGCAGGTGTTGCTATTACCAAGCTATTACTGAGATATGGCTTTACTAATGTCACTATGTGCGACAGAGAAGGTATTATTGGACCAGATTATCCTAATCTTAATTGGATGCAAAAGGAGATGACAAAGGTTACCAATCTTTCGCATGCTACAGGAACATTAGCAGATGCTCTCAAGGGTGCTGACATTTTTGTTGGTGTATCAGCTCCTGGTATTGTATCAAAGGAGATGGTTTCATCCATGGCAAAGGATAGCATTCTTTTTGCAATGGCCAACCCTACACCGGAGATTATGCCGGACCTTGCCAAGGAAGCAGGCGCCAGAGTTATTGGAACCGGAAGATCAGATTTCCCTAATCAGGTTAACAATGTTGTTGCTTTCCCAGGCATCTTCAAGGGTGCGTTAGAGGCAAGAGCAACAGCTATTACAGAAGAGATGAAACTTGCTGCAGCTAATGCCATTGCATCTTTGGTATCGGACGAACAGCTTTGTGACGATTTTATTCTTCCAGAAGCATTTGATCCACGTGTAGCACAGGCAGTTTCAAAGGCAATAAAGGATTTAGCGTAATATGGCACAGCCAGATTTAATATATAAGATTACTATTTTAGAGCTTTTAAATAAATCCAGTGAGCCTTTGTCCAATTTCAGAGTCAGCGATTTCTTTTTGCAGAATAATCTGACTGAATATTTTGCAATTCAGATGGCCCTAAGAGATGTTCAGCTTGCTGGACTTATAGAAGCACATACTACAAGACGTCACACCACATATACACTTACGGCCGAAGGAAAGCAGAATCTTGATATGTTTAAAGACAAGCTGACTGAGGGGATTAAAAGTGATATTGTAGAGTATCTTAAGAAAAACAATGTGGCTATCAGAGATGAAAATAGTTATATATCAGCCATAATTCCTTTTGATAAGGGAGGATTTTTGGTTAATCTTAAGATTATACGAGATGATAATACGCCTCTTGATATAACACTGCATGCATCCAGTGAACTTCAGGCTAAGATAATCTGTGATAATTGGAGAGCAAAATCAGACGATGTATACATGAGTTTAATGGATATTTTAATTAGTTAGATATAATGCTTGCATCAAATGTTACTTTGTGATAAACTAACAGAGCTGTTAAAACG
>JABUSV010000072.1 GCA_021442555.1 Pseudobutyrivibrio sp.
GGATGTATGGCAGCTCTTGAAGGTGCTGGATACTCAGAGGCTAACTGGCCATTAATCACAGGTCAGGATGCTGAGCTTATGGCAACAAAGCATATCATCTCTGGTAAGCAGACAATGTCTATCTACAAGGATACACGTCTTCTTGCTGCTAAGTGTGTAACAATGGTACAGGCAGTTCTCGAAGGCGCTGAGCCAGAGATCAACGATACAGAGCAGTACAACAATGGTGTTATTGTTGTTCCTTCATATCTGTGTACACCAGTTCCTGTAGATCAGAGCAACTATAAGGAAGTAATTGTAGACGGCGGATACTACACAGAAGAGCAGCTTGCTGAATAATCTTTTGGTAGATAATGTAAAACAAATGGGCGGCGGCGCTAAGCGGTCGCCCTTTTTTAAAAAAGTGGAAATGGAGTAAAGTTATGTCAGACTACATCTTGGAAATGAATCACATTACCAAGGCTTTCTCTGGGGTAAAGGCCCTTGACGATGTTAATTTAAAAGTCAAAAGGGGAGAAATACACGCCCTTTGTGGAGAGAATGGTGCAGGTAAGTCTACACTTATGAATGTCCTCTCAGGCGTTTATCCTCACGGAACCTACGATGGTGATGTAGTATACAATGGTGAAACCTGTGTGTTTCATAATCTAAGGGATAGCGAGAGCAAGGGAATAGTTATTATTCACCAGGAGCTGGCGCTTAGCCCACTTTTATCAGTAGCAGAAAATGTTTTTCTTGGAAATGAGCAGTTAAAGTGCAAGGGCGTTATAGACTGGACCAAGACCAGGCAAAGGGCAACAGAGATGTTGGCCAAGGTAGGATTGGAACATGAGGATGTCAATGCACCAGTTAACAGCTTGGGTGTAGGTAAGCAGCAGCTTATTGAGATTGCCAAGGCTATGGCAAAGAAGGTTGAACTTCTAATTCTCGACGAACCTACAGCTTCATTAAATGATGAAGAAAGTAAAAATCTTTTGGATATCATGCTTGAGCTTAAAGCACAGGGTATTACCTGTATCATTATTTCTCATAAGCTAAATGAGATCGAGTATGTCTCAGATGCAGTTACTATTATTCGTGATGGTAAGACGATAGAGACTATTTATAAGGGAGTAGACGAATTTACAGAGGATAGAGTTATTAAGGGCATGGTTGGCCGTGAGCTTACTAACAGATATCCAGCCAGAGAAGGGGTAGAGATTGGAGATACAATCTTTGAGGTCAAGAATTGGAATGTATATCATCCAGATGACCCTACTCGTCAGATGCTTAAGGATATTAATATTAAGGTTCGTGCCGGAGAGGTTGTTGGCTTGGCTGGACTTATGGGCGCTGGACGTACAGAGCTTGCTATGTCAATATTTGGACACAGCTACGGTCAAAATATCTCAGGACAGGTATTTATGCATGGCAAGGAAGTTAAGATGAACACCGTCAAGGATGCTATCGCTAACAAGCTTGCATATGTTTCAGAAGACCGAAAAGGAAACGGACTTATCTTAATAGGGGATATAAAAGAAAATATGGTTCTTGCGGCCAGACCAGAGTTTTTCTCGAACAAGGGCATTATAAACGGAAATGAGGAAATCTTGGCAGCCCAGGAATACAAAGAAAAAATCAACGTCAAAGCAACTTCAATAGAGCAGGTGGTAGGTTCGCTTTCAGGTGGTAACCAACAGAAGGTGGTACTTGCAAAGTGGATGCTTACACAACCGGATGTACTTATTCTTGATGAGCCTACACGTGGTATAGACGTAGGTGCAAAGTATGAGATCTATTGCGTAATCAATGAGCTTGCCAAGGCAGGCAAGGCAGTAATCGTTATTTCATCTGAGATGCCTGAAATCATAGGTACCTGTGATAGAACCTATGTAATAAATGAGGGCGAAATAGCAGGTGAGTTAAATATCGACGAGATCACTCAAGAAGGAATTATGCAGTGTATTATGGCTCATAATAGAAAAGAGGAAGTAATTTGCGAAGCAAATTAAGGACGACACTTCGCGGCAGCGCTTGTGTCTAAAGAGGAGATAATTTGCGAAGCAAATTAA
>JABUSV010000145.1 GCA_021442555.1 Pseudobutyrivibrio sp.
ATGGCTTGAATATCTAAAGCCAGGTGGACAGATTATTACTAACACTCAGGAAATAGAGCCTATGCCAGTTATTACAGGTGCAGCAGAATATCCAGATAATCTGGTGGAAAAAATGCAGACTAAAGGAGCCAAGGTTGATGCATTGGATTTCCTTGCCCTGGCAACTGAGGCCGGCTCAGCAAGGGCTGTTAACATAGCGCTTATGGGAAGACTTTCTACATATTATCCTGAAATATCTGAGGATAAGTGGCTTAATGCCATTGATGCAATAGTACCAGCCAAGGTGCTTGATATAAATAAAAAAGCCTTCGAGCTTGGTCGAAAGGCTTAATATGTCATATTAAATGGTCAGCAGCTGCTGGCCATTTTTTTGTAGTATCTGTTCCTGCTCCTCGAAGGTCAGACCACTGTTTGTAATGGCAAATATGGCATCAGCCTGAGAACCCCAAGGGCTGTCGCTTCCCATAAGAATTCTGCCAATCCCGTGATTTCTGACCATACGAAGAAACTGATCGTGTCCTATCTGATGCTCAAAGGTGTGATCAAAATGAATCATGGGAGCAATACTCGATGAGGTATCGAAATACACTTCTGAGCCGATGATATATTTTTCCACATCATCCCAGCAGCGCCATCCTCCCATGTGAGCCAATACAAGCTTAGGTGGATGTACCTCTTCGATTATTGGCAAAATATGTTTTGGAGTAACATAATCCAAATCAGGCAAACTGAGATCAAAGCCTGCGTGGGTTATAATTATCATGTCGTAATCGCTGGCAAAAGATATAATACGTTTATATGAGATATCGTCAAAATACACGCCCTGTGCCACAGGATGAAGCTTGATGCCTTTTACACCACGGGAAGCCAGATCACGTATGGTCTCTCGGTAATCCTGGTTATCAGGATGAATGGCACCAAAGGATAAAAGGCCTGTCTCTCTGGTTGTAAGATTGGTCTCATAAACGGTTTTATTTATGGACATAGTCTGAGATGGAGATGTAGCAACGGGCAGAACAACAGACAAATCCACAGATGATTTTTTCATGGACTCAATCAAATCTTCAGAAATCCCTGATGTATAGTAGGGAATCTGAGCGCTGCTTGACAACTTGTCAAGAGCTCGACCTGCTATGTAGTTTGGAAATGTATGGGTGTGAAAGTCAATCATAGGGTATTATATTTAGTCAGTTACAAATTCAGGAGCTTATATAAGGTAGGCATCAGGTTAAACTCGTCCATGAGAGCCTTAACTTCGTTTAGCGCCTTTTCCTTGACGCCCTTTGGCATTACAGGCTTATATACAGCTCTTATAAGTATATTTTTTGGTGTGTGTTCAAAATCTATGAATTCCAGCAGCTGAGTCTGATAACCACAGTAGCTTAAAAGATTAGCTCGGATGGCATCTGTTGCAAGAGCAGAAAAACGCTCTTTGATGATTCCGTATCTTGTAAGAATACCGAGATTATCTGTAGATATTTGGGAATTCAGCTCGTGCTGGCAGCATGGAACAGAAAATATCATCTTAGCCTTCCAGTTGATGGCATTATAGAGAGCATAATCTGTAGCAGTGTCGCAGGCGTGAAGTGTAACAACCATGTCGACAGGCTTGTCAGTCTTGTAACCATTGATATCTCCCAGCTCAAAATGCAGTCCATTGTAGCCGTATTTTTGAGCAGCCTCATTACATTTTTTGATAACGTCTGCTTTGAGATCAAGACCGGTAATATCTGCTTTGATACCTTTGATTTCCCTTAGATAATAATAGATGACAAAAGTAAGATATGACTTGCCACAGCCAAAATCTATGATTGTCAGCTCATCACAGTTAAGCTTGCTGACTTCGTCATCAATAATCTCGATAAAACGGTTAATCTGTCTGAACTTGTCATATTTAGAAGCAACAACCTTGCCGTCTTTGGTGAAAACACCCATGTCAATAAGTGGAGGGCAAGTACAGCCTTCTTCAATAATGTAATTCTTCTTGCGATTATGGCTATCCTTGGAGG
>JABUSV010000111.1 GCA_021442555.1 Pseudobutyrivibrio sp.
TTTACTGCATATCTTCTTGCAATCCTTTTAGGATTTACAGATGAAGCGGCAGCTGCAGTTTCAATCATTGGTGGTGCTGATGGCCCTACATCTATTTTCCTTGCAGGAAAATTAGGACAAACAGCTCTTATGGGGCCAATTGCAGTGGCAGCATATTCATATATGTCATTGGTTCCTATTATTCAGCCACCAATCATGAAGGCTCTTACAACCAAGGAAGAGCGTTCAATTAAGATGGGTCAGCTTAGACCAGTTTCTAAGCTTGAAAAAATACTTTTCCCTATCGTTGTTACTATTATTGTTTGTTTAATTCTTCCTACAACAGCTCCACTTGTTGGTATGCTTATGCTTGGTAACCTATTCAAGGAGTCGGGTGTAGTAAGACAGCTTACAGATACAGCATCGAATGCGCTGATGTATATCGTAGTTATCTTACTTGGTACATCAGTTGGTGCTTCTACATCAGCCGAAGCATTCCTTAATGTTAGTACTCTTAAGATTGTAGTACTTGGTTTGGTTGCTTTTGCTGTTGGTACAGCAGGCGGTGTATTGTTTGGTAAGTTGCTTTGCAAGGTTACAAAGGGTAAGATTAATCCTCTTATTGGTTCAGCTGGTGTATCAGCAGTACCAATGGCTGCACGTGTATCTCAAAAGGTTGGTGCAGAGGAAGACCCTACAAACTTCCTGCTCATGCATGCCATGGGACCTAACGTAGCAGGTGTTATCGGTACTGCGGTAGCAGCCGGTGTATTTATGGCAATATTTGGTGTATAAAGGAGAAGAATAGACAATGGCAGATATAATTGCAAAACCAGTTAAAATTAACGAAACTATTCTTAGAGATGCACATCAGTCACTTATCGCAACACGTATGCCTACCAGTCTTATGCTTCCAATCATTGATAAGATGGATAAGGTTGGATATAACGCTGTTGAGTGTTGGGGTGGTGCTACATTTGATGCATGTCTTAGATTCTTAAAGGAAGATCCATGGGATCGTCTTAGAAAATTACGTGAAGGATTTAAAGATACAAAACTTCAGATGCTTTTCAGAGGACAGAATATCTTAGGATATAGCCAGTATCCAGACGATGTTGTAGAATACTTCGTTCAGAAGTCTATAGCAAATGGTATTGATGTTATCCGTATTTTTGACTGTCTCAATGATATCCGTAACCTTCAGACAGCTGTTAATGCTACTAAGGCTGAGGCTGCAAAGAGTGGCAAGGGTCACGCTCAGGTAGCGCTTTCTTATACTCTTGGTGATGCTTATACTCTCGAGTATTGGGCAAAGATGGCTAAGGATATTGAAAATATGGGTGCAGATTCAATCTGTATCAAGGATATGGCAGGTCTTTTAGTACCAGCCAAGGCCCAAGAGCTTGTTAAGACTCTCAAGGAGTCTACATCACTTCCAATTGACCTTCATACTCACTACACATCAGGTGTTGCTTCAATGACATATATGAAGGCTGTAGAGGCAGGCTGTGACATTATTGACTGTGCAATGTCTCCGCTTGCTCTTGGAACATCACAGCCAGCTACAGAAGTTATGGCTGCTGCATTTGCTGGAACAGCATATGATCCAGGTTTTGATCAGGAACTTCTTTCTGAAATTGCTGATTACTTCAGACCATACAGAGAAGAATGTATTGCTAATGGACTTCTTAATCCAAAGGTTCTTGGAGTTAACATTAACACACTTAGGTATCAGGTACCTGGCGGTATGCTTTCAAACCTTATCTCTCAGTTAAAGGAGCAGGGTAAGGAAGATAAATATCTTGAGGTTCTTGAGGAAGTGCCACGTGTTCGTAAAGACCTTGGCGAGCCACCTCTTGTTACACCTTCATCACAGATCGTTGGTACACAGGCTGTATTTAACGTACTTAT
>JABUSV010000176.1 GCA_021442555.1 Pseudobutyrivibrio sp.
CGTATGTGGATGGTATATGGCTCATGGAGTGGCGGTATTTTTATCATAGAAATAGATGAGGCTACAGGTCAGGTTATCCATCCTGCCATGGATGAAGCCGAAGGAGTAGATGCTTATTTTGGAAAAAAGCTGTTAGGAGGAGGACATGTGTCCATAGAGGGACCTTGGATAGAGTATGACTACACTGCTGGATACTATTATTTGTATGTATCCTACGGTGGACTTGTATCTAACGGAGGCTATCAGATAAGATGCTACAGGTCTACAGCTCCTGACGGAGATTATGTAGATATGAATGGCGAAAAGCCAGGAAAATCAGCCTTCCATGAGAACTTCGGGTTGAAGCTTTCCGGGAATTACAAGCTTCCTTCCTTATCCAAGGCGTATATGGCACCAGGTCACAACTCATCCTTCAAGGATGCAGATGGAAGAACCTATATCGCATATCACACCAGATTTAACGACAAGGGAGAAGGGCATTCTCCCAGGGTTCATCAGGTGATATATAACCAGGAGGGCTGGCCTTGTATGCTGCCTTATCAGACCGTGGGAGAAAAGGTTAGTAAGACAGGCTATGAGGCAGATGACTATGTTGGCAGATATTACTACATTGATTTGGAAACAGATATCAGTGCAGATATCAAAAATCCCAAGATAATGTATCTGACAAAAAAAGGGGATGTAGTGACAGAGAATGGCACGGGAAGCTACTCTGTTGCTGACGGTCAGTGCTACATACATCTATCCTTGGGAGAGGAGGAATATTCAGGAGTGCTTTGTGCTATGGAGGATGAGGCCGGTACTCCTGTTATGACCTTCTCGGTTGTAGGCAATAATACATCATTGTGGGGAGTGAAATACTGATATGGATTCTAAGTTAACTTTTAAAAAACCATGGATTATGCAGCGCGCAGATCCTTATGTATACAAACACACAGACGGCATATACTATTTTACAGCTACAGTGCCAGAATACGACAGGATATGTATCCGCTGTGCTAACAGCTTGTCCAAGCTTCCTGAGGCTTCGGAAAAAGAAATATGGCATAAGCATTGGACGGGGGTAATGGGACATTTTGTATGGGCCCCAGAGATTCATTATCTTTTTGGAAAATGGTACATATATTTTGCAGCAGGAGAAGCTGAGCCAGACAGAATATGGGAGATAAGACCCTATGTGTTAGAGTGCCAGGGAAAAGATCCCATGAATGACCCTTGGATTGAAAAAGGAAAGCTTGTGTGCCATCCAGAGGATGAGTTTTCTTTCAGAGCATTTTCTTTGGATGCTACTGTATTTGAGGTGAATAATGAGTGGTATATTATCTGGGCAGAAAAGGTATCTGTGGGCAAACAGATAAGTAATCTCTATATCGGACGGTTGAAAAATGCTTATACTTTGGATACTGTGCAGGTACTTTTGACAACTCCTGATTATGACTGGGAACGACATAATTTCTGGGTAAATGAAGGCCCTGCTGTGCTTCAAAGAGATGGAAAAATATTTGTTACTTTTTCTGCTTCAGATACCAGTAGTGCGTATTGCATGGGTATGCTTACAGCGGATAGCAGAAGTGATTTGCTGGATCCAAAATCCTGGGACAAGAGCAGATATCCTGTGTTTAAGACAAGTGCTGAGAATAAGATATATGGACCGGGCCACAATTCCTTTACAGTAGACGATGAAGGTAATGATATTCTGGTATTTCACGCCAGAGAATATGAGGATATTGGACAAGGTGACCCTCTGAATAATCCAGACAGACATGCGATGCTATTGCCTGTTACATGGGAAAATGGTATTCCTGTGTTCAGGTGTTGATTTCTTCATTTTCATTTAGATTCATTCCTAAAAACAAGAGCCAGAGCTATATAGCTCTG
>JABUSV010000081.1 GCA_021442555.1 Pseudobutyrivibrio sp.
GTATAGTCTGCCTCTGTCACATGGCGCAACAGATTAGAAGATACTATAACCTGTGTCTTGTCTCTGTCAACCCTTAGGCCCTCTGTCTCATATCTTTTGATAGTAGAGAAGAACACCATATCTGCCTGCAAGAAATCAGGTACAAAATTCACCGCTATGCATACCACATCATCTCTTGTAGCATATTGCTGCACCTCACTTAGATGCTCCTTAACAGACTGTCCAGGAGCCAGTATCATCACCTGCTTGCCAGATAGTCTCTGCCCCAGTGCTGTCACTGCCTCCTCAGATACTGGTACATCCAGATACTGTCTGTACAGCTCCTCTATATATTCCTGATTGAATAGCTCTGCCTCATCGTGGCTGACCTGAGCCAGGATCGCGTTGATGTCGCTGGTTTTTAGCTTCCATTTGCCCATGAGATACTCTGCATAGGTACGATGCAGGTCGTTCTGGGCTGAGATGGCATAAGGCACCATATAGCCCCAAGGTACCTGCTTGAATATAGGCATGATATAATCATCTATCGCATCATATGCAGGTGCCAGGTTATATCCACTGCCATAGGTCACATTGCAATGGTCCATTATCTTTTCTATGCCCAGGTTCCCTGGCACACGGCCCATACCATACAGTGAGCCGTCTATTGTCACCTGTCTTAGAGGAGACTTGATATCCAGTATATGCTGAGCCAGCGAATACGCCAGTCCCAGGTTCTCATGCAGATGTACACCTATTACCCTGTCCTTATCCAGGTTGCTCTCCACCAGATAATATTTGGCTGCCAGGTCCTTGTTGCGAAGCACTCCAAAAGTATCCACGATAGAGAATCCATAGGCTCCATGCTCGTTGGCCTGTTTAATCACAGACAGATACTCCTCGTCAGAGTATACGTTGCAGTTGACAGGGTTGATATATACCTTGTAGCCCTTGGCGTTGAGGATATCCAGTGTATCAAGAGCCCACTGCAGTCTGCTTCTCTTAAACGACAGTCTGATGTATTCTACTGTACCATCGCAGTCCTCCAGATGACTGAGGTCTATGTAGTCTGCCATCAGTGAAAAATGGCTCCTGCCTCTGTCCTTAGGAAGTACACGCTTCACATCTTCTATGGTGTAATACCTGGCACTGTCAGGTCCCAGATACTTTTCCCACAGGAAACCTACCTCTATTATATCTGTTCCGGCTTCCACCAGCTTCTTAATGACATATCTGATGACATTCTCACCGAACACTCCATCTACTATATGTCCACCGTCTCTGAGAGTACAGTCTAAGACTCGTACTTGTCCATCCATGCTTCAACCTCCGCGATGTGTTCTGGATAATCCACACCGATAGTAAGATATGTTGTATCTATAAGCTTTACTCTGTGGCCGTGCTCCATGGCACGAAGCATCTCCACGCCGTTTTCTTTAATCTCTAATATTGACTGTCCGTATGCCAGAAAATCTAACAAAAACTGTCTCTTGTATCCGTAGAATCCCATTACACGATACACTGCATCGTCATGGTAGTTAAAAGGAATAGGACTGCGGGAAAAATACATGGCATAGCTGTCCAGCGTACATACGCACTTGACACAGTTAGGCTTGCCCCACATATCCTCATCGTTGATATGAGAGCGAAGTCCCACGTACTCCTCCTCAGGATGAGCCTTCATATAGTCTATAATCTGATCTAATGCTCTTGGATCTAACAGCGGCTCATCACCCTGGATATTGAGATATATGTCACCATCAGTCTTGCTGGCAACCTCTGCCACTCTGTCTGCTCCAGTCTTCTGGTCCCCTGTCATCATGACATTGATATTAAGCTCTTGGCATGTGTTATAAATCATCTCATCATCAGTAGCTAC
>JABUSV010000061.1 GCA_021442555.1 Pseudobutyrivibrio sp.
ATATATGGAAGAAGAAGGTAATGTAGCCGATTTTTCCAGTTGGTGTGATTTCGCTGGAAGTTACAGAAAACCTCACTTATTAGCTCCTGGATCATATATATATGCTGCAAGTAACCGTTATTATAGTAATGCTGACGACAAGTTACAATACATAACTGTTGATGGTAAAGAATATCCTTATAAAGGTGCTGCAGGTACTTCAATGTCAGCGCCTTTTGCAGCAGGTACGATTGCCCTATGGTTACAAGCCAATCCAGAACTCAAGCCCCATGATGTTTTGGATATCATCAATAAAACATGTGTGAAGAATGAGTATTATGAAAAAGACGAGAATAAAGCACGTTGGGGAGCTGGCATTATTGATGCTTACGCAGGAATAAAGGAAGCGTTGAGTCGACCTACTAACATCGTTGATGTAACCGCAAACAAGGCTATTCCGCTTGTGAAACTCCTTGATAATAAGATGTTAGAAGTAACTGTAGCCGCAGGCAGTCCTTGCAATGTGAAGATTTATTCTGTTGACGGCAGAATAGTTAACACAGCATCAAGCAAAGAAAATAATATAACGATACCTCTAACATCTCTAACGGGTACATATATAGTAAATGTAAACGGCAAATCAATGAAGATGGTCATTAAATAGAAATAACTTACAAATCATTTTTTTTATAAACATAATATTTAATTTAACAACAAAAGATTATGAAAAAGTATCTTAAAAGCATGCTACTCATGGCAGTAGCTATCGTATCAGCAACTATGTTCGTTGCATGTGGTGATGATGATGACGAACCTAAAAAGGAGGACACAACCTATTTAGTTGCTGGTAAAGTGGTAAGTAAGTTTAACGAACAGCCTATTGCCGATGTTACAGTTACTTTTACTTTGCAAAGTGACAAATCAGTAACATACACAACAAAGACTGCAGCTGATGGAACTTATAAGTTTGATAAAGTGAAACTCGGAAAATACGATTTTCTATTAAAAAAGGAGAAATATTCTTCTGCGTCAGTTGAAGTGTCAATCAAAGACAATATAGATGATTTTATTTCTCATATTTCTAAAGATCCTGCTGCGTATCTACCAGCTACAAGCGAGTTAGTTGACCTTGGTTTGTCTGTGAAATGGGCAAGCTGCAATCTTGGTGCTGACGCTCCAGAGAAGACAGGTACCTTCTATGCTTGGGGTGAACTTGCATCTAAAGAGGATTATTCTAAAGAAACATGTTTGTATTATGAAAAAGAAATGGCTGACATAAGTGGCAATCCTGACTATGATGCAGCAGCTAAACTCTCTAATGGTAAGATGCGTATGCCTACTCAGAAAGAGATGACAGAGCTTCTTGAGAAATGCGAAGGTGTAGATTGTAAGTATAAGGAAGTAAGTGGACTTTTATTTATTGGTTCAACAGATAATAGTATCTTCCTCCCTTATGCTGGTGCAATGATTAATAAAGAACATAGAAAATCTCAAACAGAGTCTACTAATATTAACTATTGGACATCTTCACCTATAGCAAACGACAACCATAATGCGTATGCATTAACTGCTTCCCTTTCACTTAAGGTAAATAACTGTATGCGCTATGCTGGATTCCAGATACGCCCTGTAGCAAAATAATAAACAGTTTGTAAGCCAAGTTGCTTGGCAATAGTATAGGTGGGTTCTAAAAATTAGCTTGAGACATCTTTGTATTTTTTTATTGAGCAGGTTTTCTTTCATTTTGTAACGATAGATATTATCTTTCGTTACAAAAGGGAAGGTAAGATGCCAATAAAAAACTCAAAATGTCCAAGCCAAAATAAACCCTTTAATTATTAAACTTGTGGGAACTAA
>JABUSV010000239.1 GCA_021442555.1 Pseudobutyrivibrio sp.
GAGCTTGATCAGTTCTCAGTAAACTCACAGAACAAGTGTGAGGCAGCTATGGCAGCAGGAAAGTTTGATGATGAAATCGTTCCTGTTCCAGTTAAGGTTAAGAAGGATATCGTAGAGTTCAAGGTTGATGAAGGCCCACGTGCTGGTACAACTCTTGATTCACTTGCTAAGCTTAAGTGCTGCTCTGGTAAAGAGGGTGGTTCAGTTACAGCTGGTAACGCATCAGGTATCAACGACGGTGCAGCTGCAATCGTAGTTATGTCTGAAGAGAAGGCTAAGGAGCTTGGTGTTACACCTATGGCTACATGGGTTGCTGGTGCACTGGGCGGTGTTGAGCCTGAAATCATGGGCGTTGGTCCTGTAGCTTCTACTCGCAAGGTACTTGCTCAGACAGGTCTTACAATTGATGATATGGATCTTATCGAGGCTAACGAGGCATTCGCAGCTCAGTCTATCGCTGTAGCTCGTGATCTTGGCTTTGATATGTCAAAGGTAAATGTAAATGGTGGCGCTATCGCTCTTGGACATCCAGTTGGAGCTTCAGGCTGCCGTATTCTTGTAACACTTCTTCATGAGATGCAGAAGACTGGCGCTAACCGCGGTCTTGCAACACTTTGCATCGGTGGCGGAATGGGTTGCTCAACAATCGTAGAAAAGTACAATTAATTCGGAGGTAATGACATGAAGGTAGGAGTTATCGGCGCTGGTACAATGGGCCAGGGCATTGCAAAGGCATTCGCATCAGTAGATGGTTACACAGTAGCACTTTGCGATATTAAGCAGGAATGGGCTGAAGGTGGTCTTGACAAGATTAAGAAAGGTTACGCTAAGCTTGTTGAAAAAGGAAAAATGACACAGGAAGCTGCTGATGCTATCACATCAAGAATCACACCAGGTCTCAAGGAAGACCTCTGTGCTGATTGCGATCTTATCGTAGAGGCTGCTTTTGAGAACATGCAGGTTAAGAAGGATACTTTCTCAGAGCTTGACAAGATCTGCAAGCCAGAGTGTATCTTTGCTTCAAATACTTCATCTCTTTCAATCACAGAGATTGGCAACGGACTTACACGTCCAATGATCGGTATGCACTTCTTTAACCCAGCTGACAGAATGAAGCTTGTTGAGGTTATCGCTGGTGTTAATACTCCAGATGCTACAGTTGATGCTATCAAGAAGATTTCTGTAGAAATCGGCAAGGATCCTGTACAGGTTAATGAGGCTGCTGGTTTCGTAGTAAACCGTATTCTTATCCCAATGATCAACGAAGCTGCTTTCATCAAGATGGAAGGTGTTTCTGATGTTGCTGGTATTGATACAGCTATGAAGCTTGGCGCTAACCACCCAATGGGACCACTTGAGCTTGGTGATTTCATCGGTCTTGATATCTGCCTTGCTATTATGGATGTTCTTTACAACGAGACAGGCGACAGCAAGTATCGTGCTTGTCCACTTATCCGTAAGATGGTACGTGGTGGTAACCTTGGCTGCAAGTCTGGTAAGGGATTCTACGTATACAATGCAGACAGAACAAAGACACCTGTAGATGCACAGTAAGGAGAGATAATTATCATGGTATTTACTTTAGATAAAAAGCATGAGATGGCTCGCCAGTTATTTAGAGATTTCGCTATTAACGAGGTTAAGCCACTTGCTCAGGAAATCGACGAGACAGAAGAATTCCCTATGGCCACAGTTGAAAAGATGGCTAAGTTTGGATTCATGGGAATTCCTATTCCAAAGGAGTACGGCGGACAGGGCTGTGATGTTCTTACATACATCATGGCTGTAGAGGAGCTTTCAAAGGTTTGT
>JABUSV010000175.1 GCA_021442555.1 Pseudobutyrivibrio sp.
ATGAATCATTATATAAATATGCTACAACTTTAAATGCAAAAACACCTATTACATTTGCCGCTGTTAAATTTCCAAACCAAATCAAATCAGCAACTGATAATGTAGGTACTTTTGATACAAATAATCCTAATATAAAGTACTCTCTCTCAAAACAGAATATAAATGCAAGAGAAGTAAAGAGAGTAAGTACACCTGAAACTGTACAGAGTGAGATTACTTCCTTTATAAATACAATAGACTTTAATGGTGAGTATGGTAAAGCACTTAAGGAGTTTGTAGATGAGTATGGTCTACCTGCTATACAGGAACTTGTGTTTAGTATTACAGACGCTGATACTCACGCTGCTTCTTGGAATGAAGTAGAGAGAAGACTTAAATTAGGATTTGCAGAGCTGTCAAGTTCTGAAGAAAGAGCTGCTGTACTTCACCACGAATTACTGCATAGCAAGACTACAGGATTGGCAAGACTCTATGAGAGATATAAGGGGGTTAAGCATATAGAAAAACCTAATGATTTAGCCAAGCTTACAACAAGAAATGATGCTCTTACTCCCAAAGTAATAAAGGCTTTTGATACTATTGTAGAGTGTAAGAAACAGGTAAAGAAATATCTTAAGGAAAATCCTGAAATACTTGAGGCTTTGGCTAATGCTGATGTCAAGAAAAATCTTAACAAGAGTCCTCTCTATGCTATGGTTAAGGAGACTAATCCTTATGTAGTAAGAGAGTTCATATCTGAGATATATACAAACCCTGAGTTTATAAAGCTCCTTGAGAATATACAATATAAAGGGGAGTCTGTTATTAAGAGATTCTGGAATGCAATCAAGTCTATGTTTGGATTCCAGGGCAAGTCTATATTGGACACTGCAAGAAAGAATGCTGAGACTATACTTCGTGTAAAGAAGAATATAGATGCAGCTATGGAAACCATATCTGAGGATATAACTTCGTTCCATACAGCAAACTTAAAAGCTGACCTTATTGAGTATTATAAACAAGTAAATACTTTCTCAGAGAGAGAGGTTAAGGCTAAGCAGGCAATAGTAGATAAGATTCTTTCAAACATAAAATATATAGCTGACTATGAGGAAGGCTTCAGTGAAGCTGAGGCTGAAATGGTAGCTGAGAACCGAGCTTACAAGGCATTGAGAGACAATGGTATTGATATGGATATGGTAGGCAAGGTTGAAGGTTATAGAAGGGCTGGCTCAAGTGTAGTTAAGCCTAAGGTATATTGGAATAGCTACAAAGCCTACACAAGAACTAAGGCAAAACAGGCTCGTGATTATGTATACTCTCTTACTGACCAGGAGATTATAAGTCAACTTGTTAATATACAGCAGGATATAAATGAGGATGTAACTACATTTACATTTGAGGACGGTACTACTGTAAGAACTCCTTTTGCTCCTAATGCACAGCAGGCAAGCGCACTTAATAGAATTGATAAGTTTGCAGACAGTAATAAGTCTATAATGACTTTAAGTGGTTATGCAGGAACAGGCAAGACATCCATAATGAATATCGTTGCCAAGAAGCTATCACAGAGGCATTGGGTAATGTTCTGTGCCACTACTAATAAGGCTGCTGGAGTACTCAAGTCCAAGGTAGGTAAGGAAGGATTTGATGCTGAGACTGTAAACAGATTATTTGGTATAGCTGTACAGATAGACTCAAATCAGGATAAATACGACGCAAATAAGCTTGAGCGAATTAAAACTGAAAGTAAGTTGTATGGAGGTGAGATAGTAATCATTGATGAAGCCTCTATGCT
>JABUSV010000124.1 GCA_021442555.1 Pseudobutyrivibrio sp.
TCCAGATGGAAAGAAGCCAGGTACTAACTATCTATGGAGAGATTCAAAGGCTGTAATAACCAAGAGACTCAAGACTTTGGTCAAGAGATATGGTGTTGAGTTTACCAATGAGGAGGCTATTGAGGCAACCAAGAAATATATAGCCTCCTTCAACGGTAACTACCAATATATGCAGTTGTTGAAGTACTTCATATACAGGCTTATTCCTGATGAATCCTCTCAGCTTCTGTCCTATATAGAGAATGCTGACAGTATAGAGAACAACAATGATGACTGGATGACGAATCTGGTTTAGTATAATAACTATTAAAGCACATATAGATTATGAATAATTACCCACCAGGAGCAGAGCATGACCCGAATGCTCCCTATAACCAGCCTGAACATCCTGAAGCTGATGTTGATGTATGTATAAGCCAGACATTGAGCAAGAGCAAGGTCTGCTGTACCACTGACTTCATACCAGGATGCAGATATGCAGAGAAGTCCTATGAGGATGGGGAGCTTACCGTAGAGACAGTAGAGGAACCTGATGATTTCAGTGATACGGACTTCGCCCAAGTGGCAGAGGACAACGAGTTCTTTACTCCATTACGGATTATTGAAGAGTTTAAATCTCTTCTTCTCACTCTTCAAGACAAGAAAAAGGTCAGTGACTATTATATCAGGAAATGGCTTGAACAGTGTGAGGGATGGACTGACGATGAGACTGAGGTAATACAGAACTAATAATTATTGAAAAATGAGCAGACAAGCAGAGAATTTTGAGAGACTATGCAGAGGAGGTTCACTCCCTGCAGTAACAAGAGCATTGAATCTCGTACATAATTCAGTACGGGAGGAGCTTAGTAAGAAATACGGTGTAGCTGGAGAACAGCTTGCACATAAGTTGATAGTGGGACTATGAGCCAGGATTTAAAGTGCTTTGTGGGAGCACATAAGTATGAGCTTCATGAGACCCGTGAGGTAAGGGATGCGAGAGGAGATATCACTACCGTAATATATATCAATAGATGTACAAACTGTGGAAAGATACACATAAAGAAAGTGTTCTATGAGCAGCCTTATAGATAGGGTGTTGGATAGTCTTGAAGAGAGAAGGAAGAAGATACTTGACGGAAGCATTAACTGCATACCTGCACCCTTTACGAGATTCAAGAACTCCTTTCCTGGTATTGAGAGGGATAAGTATTATCTGGTTACAGGCGCACCGAAGTCATCTAAGACGCAGGTTACCAACTTCCTGTTCGTATATACTCCCATACTGTATGCCTATGAGCATAGGGAGCAGATGCATATAAAGATATTCTACTTTCCTCTTGAGGAGACTCCTGAGAACATAACGCTCAGATTTATGGCATATCTCCTATATACTATGTCAGGACACAAGATAAGGATAAGTCCAAGGGACTTGAAGTCCACTCAGGCAGATAAGGTCCTTGATAAGTCAGTCCTTGATTTACTGCATAGTAAGGAGTACAGGGATATATTACAGTTATATGAGGATAATGTACTGTTTATGGATAACCGTAATCCTACAGGTATATACAAGACTATGCTTAAATATGCAGAGGATAACGGTAAGATACATAAGAAGACCATATCCATAACCAACAAGGAGACAGGTAATGTACAGGAGGTTGAGGCATTTGACTGGTATGAACCTAATGACCCTAAGGAGTATGTGATATCAATAGTAGACCATGTCTCATTAATCAGTACTGAGAAGGAGAAGTCTTTGAGAGAGTC
>JABUSV010000017.1 GCA_021442555.1 Pseudobutyrivibrio sp.
CATGGATATCTTAGAGATAACAGAGTGGAAATTGAACGCTCTATGTCTAGGAAAACATTCGTAAATGACTTTGCTAAGATGAGATATCTGTCAGCAATTATTAAGAACAGTATCAATCAGTACAAGGATACAGCCAAGCCTGAAAGAATTTTGGATACCCCTATGGAAGAAAATAAAGTAGTTAAATATAAAAGACCTGAAAGAAAAAAATCATTAGCAGAATTATTGGAGGAAGCAGGAAATGACCAATCTTGAGTTTGTGCAAAGTCTTGACAAAGAAAAATTTATTGATTACATTGTAGCTACATATCGTGAAGGTGGTTTAGATGCCAGAGATGATAATGTAGAGAAATTTAATCCTAGAAAATATCGTAAACTTTTGTATGAATGGGCTGACGAGGAACATATCTATGAATAATTTTATCCCTGGTGTAGAAGAAAAATATCCAAGAGAGTTACTTTCTAACAGAAATTCAACCGAAGGCAACGTTGTCAGCTGTCTTCTCAAAGACATACTTATTCTTGATGAGAATAAATTTAATAAGGATATGTTTCTCACTGAGGATGCAAGGCTGCTGTTTGAAATCGTAACCAACCTCAGAGATAAAGGCATTTATGAGATTGACGAGGTAAGCATTAAGACAAACCTTGGTGAATATGGAATTGCCAAGTTAGAAGAAATTGGTGGTTTCCAAACAATTCAGCACCTTAAGGATATCATTAATACAAGTAACTTTGAGTCATACTACAATACTCTTGTTAAAGAAAATATCTTTATTAAGATGTGGGATGACAACGTAAACCTGCTTGGGCAAATTAAAATAGGAGAGAAGCATCAGAATATGCTTAAGTTTCTGAGGACTCTTCCTCCTGATGGTGTTGAAGAATTTTGGGAAACAAGAATCTCCGACTATGGAGTTGTAAGCTCAGGTAAGGTGCTTGAAGAAGAAGACATTGAGTTCTCTGAGGACTTCATAAACAGTTGCGAAGAAGGTGAAGAGAATGGAATCCCTATAGACTCATGTGGTAATGACATCAATGGAAGGTCTATTCCTGGATTTAGATGGCTTAATGACCAAATGTTGGGACTTAGGCGTGGCTATATTAGTATGCTCGGTGGATTCTCATCATCAGGCAAGTCCACATTTATAATCACAATGATTATGGCACTTATCTCAAGAGGAGAAAGAGTACTTATAATCTCTAATGAGGAAGACAGCGTCAAGTTCAAGTCAAAGTTCTTGGTATGGGCACTATATAATTATTGTAAATATACTAAACTTACAAAGGCTAAGCTCCTGTCAGGAGAAATTACAGAAGAAGACAAGAAACAGATTGCAATTGTAAACAAGTATTGGAACGAGCAAATCAAGCCCAATCTCAAGTTTATTTCTATTGAGGACGCTGATATAGATTTGGCTAAAAAGAAGATAAGAGAGTACAAGCTTAAATATAGTTTCACTGCCTTCTGTTACGACACACTTAAGATATCTGAGAGTGACATGGGCAATCAGCGTACTGACCTTGCTCTTGTAAGGGACTCAAGAGAACTTCACAAGACAGCCAGGAAGTACAACATGATTGGTATTGTTTCTGTACAGTTAGCTGAAAGCATGAAGGGAACTCTTTGCCTGACAGCCCAACAGCTCAGTAATGCAAAGCAGCTCAAGGAAGTAGTAGAAAATCTTATACTTATGAGGTCTAGTTTCGAGGAAGAATT
>JABUSV010000167.1 GCA_021442555.1 Pseudobutyrivibrio sp.
CAAGGTATTTCTTCGCCATCCACCAGTTTTTTAGAGATTACCTCAGAGACACCGGTGATTCCCACAAGCACACCCTTACCATTGAGGTCACGAAGACCGCGCTTTACATCGTAAGCGGTATAAAGCTCAGGATCGATATACGAATACTCTTTTGAGAGCTGAGCAAGGGACTTAAGCTGTGGAGTTATCTCGCTAAAGTTTTCAATAGACATATTCTTCTCCCTTCGTCATTTTAAACCATTCTATAGTATTGGCATGCTTTAGTCTAGGTTAAAAGGGGGCATTTATTGTTATTTAATAAACTGTTAATATTTGATACAGTTTCCGCTCTGGACAGAATGTAAAAATTGTATAAATTTAAGTGCTATTTGATTGACAAAAAAATATCAGATAATTAAAATGATATTCAAGTGGAGTTTTTTTGAATGCCGCTTAATCATCGAATTATACCCTAATGGGATAAGAAACTATTTAAGAAAAGCGAGGTAAAAAAATGGCTAATGTTGATTTAACCAAGTACGGCATTACTGGTGCTACAGTAATCGCACACAATCCTTCATACGATGAACTCTTCAAGGCAGAGATTGATCCTTCTCTTGAGGGTTATGATGCAGGTCAGGAGACAGAGCTGGGCGCTGTTAACGTTATGACTGGTATCTATACAGGACGTTCACCTAAAGATAAGTACATCGTAATGGATGCTAATTCTAAGGACACTGTATGGTGGAATACACCTGAGTATCCAAATGATAATCACGAGATGTCTGAAGAAGTTTGGGCAAAGGTTAAGGCACTTGCTGTTGCTGAGCTTTGCAATAAGGAACTTTATGTAGTAGATGCTTTCTGTGGAGCTAACGCTGATACACGTATGGCTGTACGTTTCATCGTTGAGGTAGCTTGGCAGGCACACTTCGTAGAGAATATGTTCATTAAGCCTTCAGCTGAAGAACTTGCAAGCTTCGAGCCAAACTTCGTTATTTATAATGCTTCTAAGGCAAAGGTTACAAACTTCAAGGAGCTTGGCCTTAACTCAGAGACATGTGTTGCATTCAACGTTACAAGCCGTGAGCAGGTTATCCTTAACACATGGTACGGTGGTGAGATGAAGAAGGGTATGTTCTCTATGATGAACTACTACTTACCACTCAAGGGCATGGCTTCAATGCACTGTTCAGCTAACTGTGATATGGATGGAAAGCATACAGCTATCTTCTTTGGTCTCTCTGGAACAGGTAAGACTACACTTTCTACAGATCCTAAGCGTCGTCTTATCGGTGATGATGAGCACGGCTGGGATGACAATGGCGTATTCAACTTCGAAGGTGGATGCTACGCTAAGGTTATCGGTCTTGATAAGGAATCAGAGCCAGATATCTTCAACGCTATAAAGAGAGATGCTCTTCTTGAGAACGTAACAGTAGATGCTAACGGCAAGATTGATTTCGATGACAAGTCAGTTACAGAGAATACTCGTGTGTCTTATCCTATCGAGCATATTAACAACATCGCTGCTGAGGTTAATGGTGTATCTGCAGGTCCTGCAGCTGAAAATGTAATCTTCCTTTCAGCTGATGCATTTGGAGTGCTTCCTCCAGTATCTATCCTTACACCAGAGCAGACACAGTACTACTTCCTTTCAGGATTTACTGCTAAGCTTGCTGGTACAGAGAGAGGCATCAC
>JABUSV010000211.1 GCA_021442555.1 Pseudobutyrivibrio sp.
TTGATGCAGATGATTTGATTTCAGAACAATATCTTGAGTATTGTTATTGGGGGTTATACTTCAACAAGGATGCAGATTGGGCATATACTTGGTCTGTGGGGTTTCAAAACAACATGTATTTATGGAAAAAGCCATTTAATGCAGAAGAGATTAAGCAAAATAATACATTAGTGCTAACATCCGCAATAAGAAAATCATTATGGGAGCAGGTTGGTGGATTTAAGAAAGAGGAAATAGCATATAATGAGGATTGGAGATTTTGGCTTGATTGTTTAAGTTTGAGCAAAAAACCTGTATGCTTAGCTGGTTATCATTTTTGGTACAGACGTACCGATGAGGGGATGTTAAATACTTTAAAGAATGATGATATACGAGTTTATCTGAGCGATAGAATTACAGAGAATGCTGCTAAAACAGTTGATAAAAATGTTAGAGCTAAGCATTATCCAATTAATAGCTGTGATAACTTGTATTCATTTAATGACAATACAGAATGGGCATTAGAATATACAGTTGAAAAAAATAATAACATAAGAATGCTATGGATTGTTCCTTGGGTTGTTATGGGTGGCGCTGATAAGTTTAATATTGATGCAGCTAAAGGTCTTTCTGAACGAGGATATGATATTAGTATCATGACGACAATTCCTTCTGATAATGAATGGTTATATAAGTGCAAGGAATTTACAGATGAAATCTTTTGTCTACCTGATTTTATAGATGAAACAAATTATTTAAGCTTTGTTGATTATTATATAAAATCCAGACAAATAGATATACTGATGGTTACTAACTCAACAGTAGGTTATTACATGGTTCCATATATAAGGCAGAAGTATCCTAAGATGGTAATTGTAGATTACGTGCACATGGAAGAGTGGTACTGGAAAGCAGGAGGACATGCACGAACTTCTTCTCGATTAAGCGATATTACAGATATGACCTTTGTATGTAACAGTGCAACGGAAAGAGTAATGATTGATCAACTTGGACATCCTGCAGAGAGTATAAACACACTGCATATTGGAGTTGATTCAGATACTTTTTATAAAGATATAGTTGAGGAAGGATTTTTATATCGATTGGCACAGCTTGATGAGAATAGACCTATAGTTCTATTCCCTTGCAGAATACATCCTCAAAAACGTCCTTTTATGGTCATTGATATTGCAAAAAAGGCTTCACGTATAGTACCCAATATTGCGTTTGTTGTTGTTGGAGATGGCCCTCAATTAGAAGAATTAAAACAGACCATAAAGAAAAATGGATTGGAGCATACAATAATTTGTATTGGTGCAACAGATAGGATGGCAGAATGCTATAAAGACGCAAAACTTACATTGATATGTTCTCTAAAGGAAGGGTTGGCTTTAACGGCATATGAGTCATGCTCCATGGGAGTGCCCGTGATAAGTAGCGATGTGGGAGGTCAAGGAGATCTTATAGATTGGGAAGTAGGAGCGCTGATAAGTCTGTGCCAAGACGAGGAAACATCTTTGGATTGCCGAGAGTATAATGAATCAGAAGTTGATGAATATGCTAAGGCGATATGTGATTATTTACAGGATGATAAAAGATATAAATCCGCTGCCAAGAAATGTAGGGAAAGAATAGTAAATGACTTCTCTGTCAATAGAATGGTAGAAAAATTAGATAATAATC
>JABUSV010000108.1 GCA_021442555.1 Pseudobutyrivibrio sp.
AACCCTAAGATGGCTCCATACATCTACACAGAGCGTAATGGTATTCACATTATCGACCTTCAGAAGTCTGTAGGTATGGTAGATGAAGCTTACGATGTAATTTTTGATATTGCTCAGCAGGGCGGTTCAATCCTTTTCGTAGGTACAAAGAAGCAGGCTCAGGATGCTATTGCATCAGAGGCAGAGCGTTGCGGTATGTACTTTGTTAACGAGAGATGGCTTGGTGGTATGCTTACTAACTTCAAGACAGTTCAGACTCGTATCCAGCGTCTTAAGGACATCGAGAAGATGGAAGAGGATGGAACATTTGAATTACTTCCAAAGAAGGAAGTAACACAGCTTAAGAAGGAGCAGGAGAAGCTCCAGGCTGTACTTGGTGGTATTAAGGAAATGAACAGAATTCCTGATGCTATCTTTATTATTGATCCTAAGAAGGAGCACATCTGTGTTCAGGAAGCACATGCACTTGGTATTCCACTTATCGGTGTTTGTGATACAAACTGTGATCCAGATGAGCTTGATTATGTAATTCCAGGTAATGACGATGCTATCCGTGCAGTAAAGCTTATCGTAGCAAAGATGGCAGACGCTGTTATCGAAGCAAAGCAGGGTGAAATGAACGAAGTTGCTGAAGAGTCAGCAACAGCAGATGTAGAGGAGGCATAAGAATTATGGCAGCTATTACAGCATCTATGGTTAAAGAGCTCCGTGAGCAGACTGGTGCAGGTATGATGGACTGCAAGAAGGCTCTTGCAGAGACTGATGGTAATATGGAAGCAGCCGTTGAGGTTTTAAGAAAATCAGGCGCTGCTAAGATGGAAAAGAAGAAGTCAAGAATTGCAGCTGAGGGTATTACTCGTGTTGCTGTTAACGGTAACGTTGCAGTTGTTGCAGAAGTTAACTCAGAGACAGACTTCGTTGCAAAGAATGAGACATTCCAGGAGTTCGTTCAGCTTGTTGCTGATACAGCTTTAACATCAGATTTGAATGGTGGCGCAAACGGTGAAGACGTTGAGGCTCTTCTTGGTCTTAATGGTCTTAACGATGTACTTGTTGAGAAGACAGCTACTATCGGTGAGAAGTTATCTGTACGTAGATTCCAGAAGGTTACTGGTGATGCAGTAGTTTCTTACGTACACGGTGGTGGTAGAATTGGTGTATTAGTTGCTGCTAATGGCGCATCTGATGATGCAGCCAAGGAAGCTCTTACTAACATTGCCATGCAGGTTGCAGCTATGAATCCACAGTATATTTCAAGAACAGACATCTCTGCAGATGAGATGGCTAAGCTTAAGGATATCACTGTTGACAGCGCACTTAACGATCCAGCATCTCTTCCAAAGCCAATTCTTCAGCAGCTTATCGACAAGGCTATCGCTGATAAGATTTGGAGTGAGTCAGATATTGCTATTTATGAGGAGAAGAAGAGCAACATGAATTACCTCTTCAACTTCCTTTCAGATGCAGCTCCAGCAGCTCTTGCAGAGCTTGCTATGGCTGACAAGGCAGCAATCGTTGACAATAAGATTTTCTCTGGACTTGTAGAGGGACGTATCTCTAAGCAGGTTAAGGAAATCAGCCTTCTTGATCAGACTTATGTTAAGG
>JABUSV010000210.1 GCA_021442555.1 Pseudobutyrivibrio sp.
GTTCTCTATATACCTTATCACATCCTCCTGACCAAGTATGTCAGCATCGTCAATCTTAAGGGCATCAAGGTCAAGACCAGATACAAGAATTTTTTGCTTAAGCGCGTCCCAGAGTCTTAGACGACTCTCTATGTTCCTTGCTCTCATAAGTGTATTTGACGACACTGGATCAACAAGTACTTGAAACTGTGAGTCGTGTCTTACTACCGTGGCAGCCAGATGCATTGATTCCTGTTGTCCATTAACTGTCTTTGTAAGATTGTTTATATCCTGAGCTACCTTGAGAGCTTCTTCAAAATCATCAAAGTTCTTAAGTGTTCCAGTGTTTTTATCTCTGACTCCGTGAGCAATCTCAATATTCTCTATGGTAGCTCCTAATATATCATTAGCTATGTCGGTAAACTTAAGGAACTCAAGCACATCCCCTACATTATGCTCACCCTGAAAGTTTCTTTCATAATGATGAGTGGGGTCATTATCCATAGCAACATCAACCCCTCTCTGCTTATATAGGGCATAGACAAGGTTTGCCACCTGTCTATGCTTTATTCTGTTTATAAGTTTCTCGTGGAGAAGACTGTCCTTTTCAACCCCATTGACCTTCACCCTGGCTACTATGTTACATCTATTCTTACCCATAACTTAACAAAGATTTAATTCCTTCAACTTATCCAATACACTCTCACGCTCAAACTTGATTCCAGCACTCTCCATAGCCTTTCTCAAACTGTCCTCTACAGAAGGAGTCTTAAGCATACTTTCAGCATTACCTACTATATAATTAAAGGTCTTTCTCTGCTGTGTAATATTAGACACTCCTCCGTATTTAGTATCAGCCATACCTTGTATTATTCTTTCAGCCATAGCTGACTCCTGTCCTTCAGTCAAAGGCATCTCGCCAGTACTGTCTTCAAGCTCAATATCATTATCCTTGACTTCCTTAGTACTCTCCTTCAGGGTACGCTGGTGCTTCCTGTTGATAGACCTGTTGCTGAGACCAGCCTGATTATAAAGACTTATCTCAAAATAGTTTCCATTATCTCCAAGAGGAGTAAGCTCTTCATAGAGAAGTCCGTCCTCATATACTTCCTTCCTTACCATAAAGTGCCACATACCTTTCTCATCCTTGAACTTGAATGAGCCTCTGCTTAAGAACCCGCCCATCTCTTCCTTAGTAATGAGAAGGTATCCATTGGTGATTCCTGAAGTCTTACGGAGCTCCTTGGTAGGGAATAGTCTTGAGTTGCTTGTATTATGTGCAAGGAACTGCTTCATCATTATCTCGGCATCTGCCTGCTTAAACTGAGTATCTTCAAACACTTCCCTATATCCAGGTATCTGCATACGCATCTCTATAGGAAGTATGGACATAAATGTCTTAGGATTGAATCCTATACCTCCCTTGAAGAAGTTATAGTAGAACAAATCCATAGCAAGCTCCTTATTATATTTATATAGCTCATACCACTCTGATGACAGCCTGTCCTTTCTTGCCTGGTCAAGTCCTGTCAATGCTATTTCAAGAGAATTAGTACCCTGCTCCTCATTATGGCTGAACTTTATGGCATTGATAAGACCGTTATT
>JABUSV010000149.1 GCA_021442555.1 Pseudobutyrivibrio sp.
AAGCAAAATAAAACAGGAGGTGAAAAGAATGCCAACATTCAACCAGCTAGTTAGAAAGGGTCGTCAGACATCTGTTAAGAAGTCTACAGCACCAGCGCTTCAGAGAAGCTACAACTCATTAAGAAAGAAGCCAATCAACACTTCTTCTCCACAGAAGCGTGGCGTATGTACAGCTGTTAAGACAGCTACACCTAAGAAGCCTAACTCAGCTCTTCGTAAGATTGCCAGAGTTCGTCTTTCAAACGGAATCGAAGTTACTTCATACATTCCAGGCGAAGGTCACAATCTTCAGGAGCACAGCGTGGTTCTGATCCGTGGCGGTCGTGTTAAGGACTTACCTGGTACACGTTACCACATCATCAGAGGTACATTGGATACAGCCGGCGTTGCTAACCGTAAGCAGGCTCGTTCTAAGTACGGCGCTAAGAGACCAAAGGCAGGTAAGTAATTTCTTATTTACCAACCGCAATTGTATTATCACATGACATTGGTTTAATGTTTGTATTTTTTCACGTAAAAAATATACAGCATGGACACATATGTAATTAGTGTGAGTACCGTTGATCTAATTATTATTAATTAAGGAGGGAAGTATCGTGCCAAGAAAAGGACATACTCAAAAAAGAGACGTTCTGGCAGATCCTATATACAATAGCAAAGTAGTTACAAAGCTTATCAACAACATCATGCTTGATGGTAAGAAGGGTGTAGCTCAGAAGATTGTATATGGTGCATTCGCCAGAGTAGAAGAGAAGACCGGAAGAGCCGCTCTTGAGGTTTTCGAAGATGCAATGAACAACGTTATGCCTGTACTTGAAGTTAAGGCAAGACGTATCGGTGGTGCTACTTATCAGGTACCTATCGAAGTTAGACCAGACCGTCGTCAGGCTTTAGGCCTCAGATGGCTTACAACCTTCTCAAGAAACAGAACTGAGAAGACAATGGAAGAGCGTCTCGCTAACGAAATCATGGATGCTGCATCAAACACTGGTTCAGCAGTAAAGAGAAAAGAAGAGATGCACAGAATGGCAGAGGCAAACAAGGCATTTGCTCATTACAGATTCTAGTAGGAGGATTAACCCATGGCTGGAAGAGAATATCCATTGGATAGAACCAGAAATATTGGTATCATGGCTCACATCGATGCTGGTAAGACTACAGCAACTGAGCGTATCCTCTATTATACTGGTGTAAATTACAAAATCGGTGATACTCACGAAGGTACTGCTACCATGGACTGGATGGAGCAGGAGCAGGAGAGAGGTATCACAATTACTTCAGCTGCAACTACTTGTCACTGGACTCTTGAGGAGCAGGGCAAGAAGAAGGCTGGTGCTCTTGAGCACAGAATCAACATCATCGACACCCCAGGTCACGTTGACTTTACTGTTGAGGTAGAGCGTTCACTTCGTGTACTTGACGGAGCTGTTGGTGTATTCTGCGCAAAGGGTGGTGTTGAGCCACAGTCTGAGAACGTTTGGAGACAGGCAGACACCTACAACGTACCAAGAATGGCATTCATCAACAAGATGGATATCCTTGGTGCAAACTTCTA
>JABUSV010000110.1 GCA_021442555.1 Pseudobutyrivibrio sp.
ATTCCTGTAGATATCTATGTACCTGGTTGTGCTGCAAGACCTGAGTCCATCATTGATGGTGTTGTAAAGGCAGTTGCTCTTTTCAAAGAGAAGGCTGCGGAAAAGAGGGATTAGTATGCAGGATTTAGGACATAACATTACACTGATTGATAAGGTAGATCTCTTATCAGTTATTATGGAAAAAAAGAATGATTACTGGAGACTTGGACAGATTTGCTGTGCTTTTATTGAAAGCGAGCAGGTATACGAGATCAGCTATTCATTCTGTAAGGATTTAGAGGTTGCTCACTACAGACTTGTAGTTGCAAAGGAAGAGGGAGTACCTAGTATTTCCCGTGTATACAGATCAGCAATCTTTTATGAGAACGAGATGAGAGAGCTCTTTGGTCTTAATGTAGAGCACATGAAGGTAGATTACCAGAACAAGCTTTACAGAATAGAAGAAGAGACACCATTTGTACCAAAGGAGGAGAATTAATATGGCAACAAGAACCGTTGTACCTTTCGGTCCTCAGCATCCTGTACTGCCTGAGCCAATTCATCTTGACTTGGTACTTGAGGATGAGACAGTTGTGGAGGCAGTTCCTTCAATCGGATATATCCACAGAGGTCTTGAGAACCTTGTAAAGAAAAAGGATTTCAATGAAATGACATATGTTGCAGAAAGAGTATGCGGCATTTGTTCATATATGCATGGTATGGGTTACTGTACTGCATTAGAGCAGATTATGGATGTTGAGATTCCTGATCGTGCTAAGTATCTTAGAACTATCTGGTGTGAGCTTTCACGTCTTCACAGTCACCTGCTTTGGCTTGGATTACTTGCTGATGCATTTGGATTTGAAGCACTTTTCATGCACTCATGGAGACTTCGTGAGAAGATTCTTGATATGTTTGAAGCATCAACAGGTGGACGTGTTATTTTCTCAGTAAACAAAATAGGCGGTGTTCTAAAGGATATGCCTGCAGAGATGCTTGCTTCTTTTGTTGCAGAGCTTAACGATATGGAAGCAGAGCTTCGTGCTACAACAGATGTATTCTTAAATGATTATACAGTTAGAAGCCGACTTGATGGAGTTGGTATTCTTACAAAGGATGATGCGATAAGACGTGGTGCTGTAGGCCCAATGATGAGAGCATCAGGTATTGAAGTTGATATGCGTAAGACAAATACTTACGGCGCATACAGTGAATTGGATTTTGAAGTGATTACTTCAGATAAGTGCGACAGCTACGCTAGATGTGAAGTTCGTATTGGCGAGATTTTCCAGTCAATCGAGATAATCAGACAGTGTGTTGTTAAGATTCCAGATGGTGAAATAGCTGTACCTGTAAAGGGTATGCCAAACGGCGAGGCCTTTATCAGAGTTGAGCAGCCAAGAGGGGAGGCATTCTATTATGTACGTGCTAACGGAACAAAATTCCTTGACAGAATGAGAGTCCGCACACCTACATTTGCCAACATTCCAGCTCTTACTCAGACTCTTCAGGGTTGCCAGTATGGTGATGTTCCACTTCTTGTACTTACAATTGATCCATGTATCAG
>JABUSV010000097.1 GCA_021442555.1 Pseudobutyrivibrio sp.
CGGCTCCCCCGAAGTGTCGTCTCTGAAGCTTCGCTTCAGCTCCTCTTATAAATCACAATTGCCTACTGTTCTTGGGAATGGTACAACGTCTCTGATGTTACCCATACCTGTCAGGTACATAACGCAACGCTCAAAGCCAAGTCCAAAACCTGCATGACGGGTGCTTCCGTAGCGGCGAAGGTCAAGATAGAACTCATAATCCTCAGCCTTAAGTCCGCACTCTAGCATACGCTTTTCAAGAACCTCGAGATTGTCCTCACGCTGAGAACCTCCGATGATTTCTCCGATGCCTGGTACAAGACAATCTGCTGCTGCAACAGTCTTACCATCCTCGTTGAGCTTCATATAGAATGCCTTGATTTCCTTTGGATAATCTGTAACAAATACAGGCTTTTTGAAAATCTTCTCTGTAAGGTATCTCTCATGCTCAGTCTGTAAGTCACATCCCCAGAATACCTTGTAATCAAATTCATCGTTGTGCTTCTCAAGCTCTGACACTGCATCTGTGTAGGTTATGCGGCCAAACTCAGAAGAAGCCACATGCTGAAGTCTTTCAAGAAGTCCCTTGTCAACGAAGTTGTTGAAGAACTTCATCTCCTCTGGAGCATGCTCAAGAACGAAGTTGATAACATATTTTATCATGGCCTCAGCTACATCCATATCATCCTCAAGATCAGCAAATGCCATCTCTGGCTCAATCATCCAAAATTCTGCTGCATGTCTTGTTGTATTAGAGTTCTCTGCTCTAAAAGTAGGACCAAATGTATAGATGTTACGGAAAGCCTGTGCATATGTCTCACCGTTAAGCTGACCTGAAACAGTTAGGTTGGTCGCGTGTCCAAAGAAGTCCTGTGAAAAATCCACCTTGCCATCTTCTGTAAGCGGAAGATTGTTCAAATCCATGGTAGTTACCTGGAACATCTCGCCTGCGCCTTCACAGTCGCTTCCTGTGATGATTGGAGTATGTACATATACAAAGTCTCTCTCCTGGAAGAACTGATGAATAGCGTAAGCACAAAGAGATCTTACTCTGAATACTGCCTGGAATGTGTTGGTACGTGGTCTAAGGTGACTTACTGTACGAAGATATTCCATCGTATGACGCTTTGGCTGAATAGGATAATCAGGTGTAGAAGGACCTTCAACCTTAATCTCTGTTGCCTGAATTTCAAAGGCCTGCTTTGCATCTGGAGTCATAAGCACTGTTCCAGTTACAATAACTGCTGCACCTATATTAAGATGTCTGATTTCTTCGAAATTATTTATATTTTCCTGAGTAAATACTACCTGTACAGGCTCAAAGAAGGTTCCATCATTAAGAGAAATGAAACCAAATACCTTGGAGTCACGAATATTTCTGACCCAGCCTGCAACTGTAACGGACTTGCCGTCATATTCTTTGATGTTCTTCTGCAGTGTTCTCAGTTCTAATGTGTTAATCATAACTATTCCTCTCTTCCCTTAAAACACCTAGATTAAGGGCATTAAAAATCAGTCCCGGCCTTGCGGCGGGACATTAGAATCTCAGTTTACTGAGATTCGA
>JABUSV010000139.1 GCA_021442555.1 Pseudobutyrivibrio sp.
CAGGTAGTTTCATGGTATGACAATGAGAACTCTTACACATCACAGATGGTAAGAACAATCAAGTATTTCTCAGAATTAGCTTAATTCTTAGAGTATTTACATTTACGAACTTTTGGGGTCCGGTCCTAGTGGACCGGACTCTTTTTTAAACTAAAATATTGTTTTTTTATAAAAACAAGCAAGGAGGATTTTCAATGGGACTTAATAAGAAGAGCGTTGATGATTTCAACGCAAAGGGACGTCGTGTGCTTGTTCGTTGTGACTTCAACGTACCACTTAAGGAAGGCGTTATTACAGATGATACACGTATCAAGGCAGCTCTTCCTACAATCAATAAGCTTGTAGCAGATGGTGGAAAGGTTATCCTTTGCTCACATCTTGGTAAGGTAAAGAATGGCCCTAACGAGGGTGAGTCACTTGCTCCTGTAGCTAAGGCTCTTTCAGAGAAGCTTGGCAAGGAAGTTAAGTTTATCGCTGATTACAATGTAACAGGTGTAGATGCTACAGCAGCAGTTGCAGCTATGGCAGAGGGCGATGTTATTCTTCTTCAGAACACAAGATTCCGTGGCGCTGAGGAGACAAAGAACGGTGAAGAGTTCTCTCAGGAGCTTGCAGATCTTTGTGATGATTATGTATGTGATGCATTTGGTTCTTCACATAGAGCACACGCATCTGTAGCTGGTGTTACAGATAAGGTTCGTGCTAAGGGTGGAAACTGTGCAGTTGGATACCTTATGAACAAGGAAATCGAGTTCCTTGGCAATGCTGTTAACAATCCAGTTCGTCCTTTCGTTGCTATTCTTGGTGGCGCAAAGGTAGCTGACAAGCTTGCAGTTATTGATAACCTCCTCGAGAAGTGTGATACACTTATCATCGGTGGTGGTATGGCTTATACATTCATGAAGGCTCAGGGCTATGAAATCGGTCTTTCTCTTTGTGATGATACAAAGCTTGACTATTGTAAGGAAATGATGGCTAAGGCTGAGGCTAAGGGCAAGAAGCTTCTTCTTCCACTTGATGCTGTATGTATTAAGGAGTTCCCAAATCCTATTGATGCTCCTATCGATACAGAAATATATGATATTACTGCAATGCCTGCTGATCAGGAAGGTTGCGATATCGGACCTAAGACTATCAAGCTTTACTCAGAGGCAGTTGCTTCAGCAAAGACTGTTGTTTGGAACGGACCAATGGGTCTTTTCGAGAACCCACTTCTTGCAGTTGGTACTAAGTCAGTAGCAGAAGCTCTTGCAGCTACAGATGCTACAACAATCATCGGTGGTGGTGATTCAGCAGCTGCTGTTAACACAATGGGTCTTGGTGACAAGATGAGCCACATCTCTACAGGTGGTGGAGCTTCCCTTGAATTCCTTGAGGGTAAGGAGTTGCCAGGCGTAGTAGCAGCAGACGACAAATAAAAACAGGTTAATTTAAAAAATCTCGGCGTTAACATTCCTCTCGCAGTACTTAGT
>JABUSV010000153.1 GCA_021442555.1 Pseudobutyrivibrio sp.
ATCAACGAGATTCCAGGAATCATTGCTTCAAAGGGCTTCAAGAAGGCTTTTGTTGCATCTGATCCTGACCTTGTGAAGTTTGGGGTATCATCCAAGGTTACAGATCTTCTTGAGAAGAATGGCATTGCATTTGAGTTGTACTCAGATATCAAGCCAAATCCAACCATCGAGAATGTTCAGCACGGTGTAGATGCGTACAAGGCATCAGGAGCTGATTTTATGATCACAATCGGTGGCGGCTCATCTATGGATACTGGAAAAGGTATCGGTATCATTGTTAACAATCCAGAGTTCTATGATGTTCGTTCCCTTGAGGGACTTTCTCCAACCAAGAACCGCACAGTATTTACAATCGCTGTGCCAACTACTGGCGGTACAGGAGCAGAGTCTACTATTAACTACGTTATTACAGATGTAGAAAAGAAGCGCAAGTTTGTATGTGTGGACCCTAATGATATTCCAGATGTTGCAGTTGTTGATCCTGATATGATGGCTTCCATGCCAAAGGGACTCACAGCATCTACAGGTATGGACGCTCTGACACATGCCATCGAAGGCTACACCACAGCAGCAGCTTGGGAGCTTGCTGACTGTCTTGACCTCAAGGCTATTCAGCTTATTGCCAAAAATCTTCGTAAGGCTGTAGATAATGATCCTGATGGACGCGAAGGAATGGCTTTGGCTCAGTATGTTACAGCCATGGCTTATTCTAATGTAGGACTGGGTATAGCTCACTCCATGGCACATACTCTTGGCGCAGTATATGATACACCACAC
Organism: Pseudobutyrivibrio sp.; assembly: GCA_021442555.1. Taxonomy (GTDB): domain Bacteria; phylum Bacillota; class Clostridia; order Lachnospirales; family Lachnospiraceae; genus Pseudobutyrivibrio. The sequence continues at coordinate 778 of JABUSV010000153.1, forward strand.
GGTGTCGCATGTGCGATGATGCTTCCTATAGTAATGGAGTTCAACCAGGAATGTACAGGAACAAAGTTCAAAGATATCGCTGAAGCTTTCGGAGTGGACACTACAGGAATGTCAAAAGAAGAGTACAGAAAGTCTGCTATAGATGCAGTTCGTAAGCTTTCTGTAGATGTAGGAATCCCAACCAAGCTTGATATCAAGGAGGAGGATCTTCCATTCCTTTGCGAGTCGGCAGCTGCAGATGCCTGCGCACCAGGCAATCCAAAGCCTGCAACAATAGCTGATTTTGAGGCTATGTTCAGACAGCTCATGTAATACTTCATATTTTATATGCTTCTATTAACCCTTGGTCACATGACCAGGGGTTTTTGTGAGTGTAATGTCCATATAGTATGTGAGAGTATGCGCTCTATTTTTAAGGATCAGTTTTCTGATTATGCCAGCATTAATATCAAGTATGATATAGAACCGATAACTCTTGGCAAGAATTTGTCCAAGCGTTTCACAAAAAATACTTAATCGGCATAAAACCAAGGGATTCCTTATTGTTTCCTTACTTATATACACTGATGGGAATATAGTTTTGTATTGAAAAAAGTAATATTAGGGTTTAGTATAATATCAAGCCTGGGATGAACGATTTAACTTACTTTTTTGAACCTACATTTACTTT
>JABUSV010000019.1 GCA_021442555.1 Pseudobutyrivibrio sp.
AGGGCCATTACAAAATAATGCTTAGCAGGTTAAAGCCCAGGGATTATGTTCTGCTTCAGTTTGGACATAATGATCAAAAACTTATGGAGCTAAAGGCTCATGAAGGATACAGACAAAGGCTTATTAAATATATAGATGAAATTAGACACAAAGGAGCGATTCCTGTAATCATAAGTCCTTTGGCAAGAAACAGTTGGAAAAAATCAGGAGAAATTACCTGCTATAATGATTTGCTTGAGGATTATGCAAAGGAATGTGAACTGATAGCAACAGAAAAGGGAGTATATTACATAGACTTACATAGACAGTCAATGGAACTTATTGTGTCAAAGGGGAGGGATGATGTAAAGAAGCTGTTCTTTCCGGGAGACTATACACATACTAATGATTATGGTGCATATATTTTTGCTTCAATGGTCTATGAAGGTTTGCATGAATTAAAAACAGTTGAATTTGACAAGTCATATGTAAAATGGCAACCACCTGAGCAAAGACCTGATTTGATAATTCCTCAGAAGTATAGGAATCGTAATAATCCAGAGGTCACAGACATATTTGAGAACATGGATAGGCCAGAGGATTATATTACAAGAGTTGAGGCTATGGATTTTATAATCAGAACCTGTAAATTCTTTCCAACAAATGTATATAACGATTATTTCGAGGATGTTATAGGCCATGAAACCTATGCAGGCATAGTAGAGTGTGCCTGTCAAAATGGGATGATTACTGATGATATGGTGACTGATGGCAAGTTTTATCCCATGAAAAAAATAACAAAAAGAGAATTCGTGCAATCACTTATTAATGGATATAGTGCAAGAGTGACTATATCAGATGCTTTATGTGAGATGCTGAATCACTTACAGGATATGGACAGATTTTTAAAAAGAACAGAGGCGGCAGATATTTGTCGCATGCTTTAGATTTTATGACTAGATTTTATTTGGAGGATTAAAAATGTCTCAAAAAGGAGGATTCACTTTACCTGGTGAAGCCGGCTATGAAAAATTAACATTGGATTTGGCCAAAAAGTGGGGAGCTGATGTAATAAGAGACAGCGATGGAACAGTATTATCTGATGAAATTACAAGCTCTGGTTATGGCATATATTCCACAATCTGTATTATCAGAGACCATAATGAGTGGGCAAGAAACCATATGAGTAATCTTCAACAGACTTTTCTATGTACTGAACCTATTATGGCACCTCTTGAGGGACCTTTGTGTATTCCTCTTTTAAATGGGTTTTATGCAGATCAGTTTGCAGTTAATGATTCAGAAGAAGGCATGCAGTTTATGCAGGTCTGGGACAGAACCGAGAACAAGCTTTTATCTTCTGAGGTATATAATTATGAAAAGGAAGCTGGGGTAGTAGTAATACAATGGGCCTATCCATATCATGAGTTTACAGTAAGTTTTCTGGCATATCGTATCTGGGAAGA
>JABUSV010000247.1 GCA_021442555.1 Pseudobutyrivibrio sp.
CTCAAAAAAAAGTTATAACAGAAATATACAGAGATCTTGCAAATGGAAGAATAATAAACTGGCTTATACAGAATGCTGATTCTATAAATGATTATGGCATATCAAATAATTTAGGATGGTTGTTAGAATCAGAGAACTCTCATATAGTTAATAATGATACTATAAAATTACTCAATCTGTTGTCTCAGCTTTCTGAAGATGAGTTAATACAAAAAACTAAACAGACAGTTGAGGCTGAAGTAGCACAAAAGTCAGCTGAGGCTGAAGTAAAAGTTAGTACAACAGGATATAGAAAAGGGGACCCTCAGGCTCATCCAGATACTGCATTTATATTCACAGAAAATGCAGAGGCTTATGCCTATAGCACTGGAATAAAGTTACAAGAAAGCTTTCCAAATCCAAATGCTCCTAAAATAAATGTTAGTGATGTTAACGGTACTAATCAAGCTGGTATTAGAACTGATAGTGCTGGAAATATCTCTAAAAATGCTTTTGGTGTCGTAGTAAAGAAATTTCAGCAGGATGCCAATGGTAATTTTGTAGCTAAAGAAGGACAATTCCAAGATACAGACGCAGACTTTAAACTATTTGTAAGTCTTAATAATGATATGTTTAAAAGATTGGAAGAGTCGGGTCTAAAGAAAATAGTATTTCCATCCCAAATGGCATTAGGAAAAGCTGCTCTCCCACTTAGGTTTGCTGACTGGCTAAGCAAAGAATTAAATAGAAGATTTGGTATTACCTCTACTATAGAAAAGAACACTAAGGCAGGCTATGATGGATATGGTTTAAGTATAAATCAGCAATCTACTCAACAAACAAATACTACACAAGCTACATCTGCTGAAGCAGTACAGAAACCTGCTCCTAATTATGTCCCTAAGGGACTTGACTTAACTAATACTCCTAAGGCTAACTATGTAGATAAAGGAGCTTTAGGAGATAAGTTAGCTGCATCAAATCCAGTAGATGGTATAAGGATAGTTAAGGATGTGACAGTACAGGATGTGCTTGATTATATATCGTCTGACAAAGGTGTAACAAGTAAGCAGAAGAAGAGAGTATTTGAAAGTCTCGCTAAGATAGGCATAACCAAGGATGCTCTTACTACATTACTTAATATAGATAAGAATGCTCCTACATGGTTCCTATACTATCACGAGCTGAGCCACTTACAGAATAAAGACAATGATACTTACTGGGAGGCTGAGGATAGTGGTAAGGCATTAGACCAGAGAAACTATGAGTCTGTAAATAAGCTGTCATTGGAAGCGAGAGCTACTATAGATGCATACAATGCAACTATAGATAAGTATAATGCAGGTTTAGCCAAGGTAGCTATTGACAGTACAAAGAGGCTCTTCTCCAATATAATAGAAATCAATCCTAACGGTGCACTTAATGACAGGGTAGGACAT
>JABUSV010000083.1 GCA_021442555.1 Pseudobutyrivibrio sp.
TTTGGGAATGCGGAACAAGGTGTATTTGAGGCGAACCTTGCACATAATAAGCAAAGACTGACAGAGTCGTTTACTAAGGAAGCCCAGGAATTTGCGCAGAACTATGTCAAGAATAATGATGCAGGAAAGGCAGCTGTACAGGCAGAATATGAAAACCTGCTGGAAGAGACTCAGAGAGCTGGGCTTGAAGTAGGTCCTATAGAGAAGGCTAACCTACGCTTGCAGGCAGAGCGTAATGTAGCTGAGAATTTTACAAGAACCTACTATGACGATAAGGTAAACTCTTTAGAAGGTATAAATAAGCAGGCACAGGCTATAGGTATAGCAGGAGATGCAGCTACGGTAGACTACTATGGAGAGGCACTTAAATATAGTCTTGTGAACTTATTTGGTCATATGAACTGGATGTTCAGAAATAGGAATACTCCTACTACTCAGGCTATGCTTGAGGAGGAGGCTCTATTAGGTAAAGGACTTAGCAACACCAAGACAGCTACTGCCCAGGATATAGAAAGGTTTGGTAAGCTTAGGACTAAATATACCGAGCAGATGAACAAGGCTATTGAGAAAGCTGGAGATGATGCTGACAAGATAGCCAAGATAAAAGCTAAATATGAGACCAAGCTTGAGTCATTGCCTACAGAGGTAGGACAGAGATATGTCCCTACCTGGAGTAATATGACTAAGGCTCAGAAAGCCAATAGGGTATTGGCTACTACAGGAAGCCAGTTATTTGGAGGAGCTTGGACTAACTATACGGATGAGTTACAGAGTGGTGGAGCTAAAGAGCAGAACGATGTATTGTTTGATGCATACCTTGATAATGGAGATGCAGACGGTATGTATGCCTTTGTCAATACTATTGCTGCACAGTTAGCGGGTATAGTAAGAGTAGCTGACGATGAGAACTCAATGATTGCTGGTGAGGTAGGTGGACTTGGTTCTGTATTTGGCATTGGACTGAACCCTGTAGGATTTATGGCTTCTATGGCAACTAAACAGGGTAGGGCAGACTTTGCAAGAATGAATAACCTTGAGAAGTTAAACTCCATAATCCAGAACGGTATTATAAGCGAAGTCTTTGATAAGGTACATACTGAGGAAGCAGCAAATAGTCTTATACAGAAAGCTCTCAAGATGAGAGAGGACATTGATAAGGATAAGATGTCTGTAATAGAAACATTGGCTTCATTAGGCAAGATAGACAAACCATCAGTATCACAGCAGGAATCTCTTGAAAAGGATGTATCTCATCTGTTTAATATACTGTCAGCCATAGAGACATTCAAGATGACTACTCCACAGTTATTTGAGACTATGGGAGAGTCTTTAAGACAGCAGTACACTGATGAGATAGCTAACCTTAAGGACTTTGATAACCTTACAGATGAACAGAAGTCTGCATAT
>JABUSV010000049.1 GCA_021442555.1 Pseudobutyrivibrio sp.
TTGAAATGGATAACATCAGATGGGGGCGCGAAGACTACAATCTTGCAGATAAAACAGACGAACTGAAAGAATGGATTACACTTAGAACAGAGTATTTGGATACATGTTGGTCTGGAGATGCCAATTAGCAATAGTAATTCCTAAAGTTCCAATAACCTGCGCACCACCGGTACCTTCTCCACCGCCAGCACTGTAATCAGGCTAAGTGTCAGTACTATCACTGCTACCACGATACAGCCTGTGAAGGTGTCGTAGCCTGGCAGGTCAGAGGCGTATCTTTTTATGAGATTGACATAGATTTCATGGACGAAATATATGCCAAGTGTTCTTTTGGAGATTGCTACGATGACAGAGTTATCACGGATGCTGACGCATAGGCACAGGGCATATATTGCCAGTACCATGAACACAGTGGTAAGGCTTCCATACATGGCTACTACCACATCACTGGTGACGCCTATGGCGTGTGATACTATGGCGTTGTAGATATAGGAGATTCCACAGCTTATAAGGAGGACTGCTGATGATAGCAGGACTCTTTTTTTGACTGCTATACTGTTTATTTTTTCAACCCTGCCATGAGCCAGGCCGCCCAGGCAAAAATAGAAGAAGGAGTAGCCTTTTATCTCTCTAAAAGGATTAAATGACATAAAGAAATTGTGGCCAACGGGGGCACCAAGCCCAAGAAGTCCGTAAGCAAGTGTCAGCAGGTTGTTCATAAGCTCGTTGCCGATAGTAAGTATGAACACGGCTACAGTAAAATAGACAAAAGCATTCCTGTTGAAATCAAAGGTTGATTTTAACAATGGGAAAAATATGTATATGCACACCAGTGCGCCCATGAACCACAGGTGACTGGTCCAGCCAGCTCTGAGTGTGAGAGCATATCGGATTATATCGGATACTGACAGCATCTCACCCTTAATAGGCATAAGCACAACAGTTGTTATCACGCTCCAGATGATGGTGAGTGCAGCCAGTGAGATAGTCTTTTTGATATGCTTTTCAAGCTTAAGGTCATGGTTGAGAAGCAGATAGCCATTGGCAAAGAAAAACAATGGAACACAGCTGGCAAGAACAGTTCTGAGAAAATAGCGCAGGGAATAATACCAGGCGCCTCCATCCGTAAAGGAGAATTCATAGGTATCGCAGTGATATATAATAACAAACAGCATTCCTATGCATTCCATCAAATCTATATATTTCAATCTGGATTTCATAGCACATAACCTCACTGAAACGTATATTTTTAAACCTTATACATTATAGTCCTCAGATTTGTTTTTTCAAGTGGGGTATCTTAATTACATCTTAGGACGAGTAGAAGAACTGGACGCAGAAATTATTGAAAATGTGAGAAATAAATAGTGCTATTTTGCTTTCCTTTAGGTATATCCCACGG
>JABUSV010000193.1 GCA_021442555.1 Pseudobutyrivibrio sp.
AACAAGAAGAGCCTCTTCAAGCGGTATTCCCTTGTTCTGTGCGATGGTATTTCCAGTACCGCCATAGTTAATGGCAAACTCTATACCTTTAGCCTCCTGTCTCAGGTTAGGAAACTTCTTCTTTATATCCTTTATGGAAGTATCTCTCGGTATCTCAGGATATGCCATATATGCAGTCAGGCTATGTATATCTCCACTACCTTCAGTAAGCTCCTTTATGATAGCCTTGTCATCAGCAATGGATGCCATAAGATATGTCTCTTGTCCACAGTAGTCTATGGATATCCAGGCATTTCCTTCCTCAGCAATGAAACAGGCTCTCGTCTCTGCATCGTGCGGGAGGTTCTGCAAGTTGACATAATCTTCTCCCGTCTGCTTATTCTTACCGCCACAAGACAGTCTTGCAGTATCCATCAGCTGATTGAAGTTAGTGTGTATCCTGCCGTCAATATTTATCTGGTCAAGGAAGTTCTGTCCATAGGTACTTACAACCTTTTGTGCCCCTCTATAATCAAGATATATAGGAGCAATGTCTGACTTATTCTTCTGTGGCTCAATTACCTTAGCATCCACAGACTCCTTCATAGTCCCTGTTTCCTTATCCTTAACCAACAGGTCAAAGCCAAGTTCTTTAAACAAAGGCACCACATCTTTCTTAGAGCTATTCCAGTTGATAGTACACTTTGGAGCAGTATCAAAAGCCTCATCTGCGAACAGGTCTCCCTGTAAATCTACAGCTGTGAATCTCCTGTCATTAGGAAAGTGAGTTACTACCCAGTTATTGAGTGCTTCTTCCTTAGACTGCATCAGTGCCAGGTCTTTCTCCATCTTTGCTTTCCAGCGTGTTACATCAAGCCTTACTCCACAGTATTCTATATATGCAAGGACTATGACGAACCTATTCTCAAGCTCAAGTGCCTTAGTAAGTTCCTTTTCCTTAAGTTTCTCCAACTGCTTCTCCCTAATCTTTTCGAGGTACTTTACATCATTGGCTGAATACTCAATCACATCAGTAGCCAGACCTGCATAGTGTATCTTTCCTCTTATAGACTTATCTAATGTAACTCCTAAATACTCTTCTCCAGCATCTTTAAGCCCCATATTATGGAATCCCAGAGGATAACCGAGCCACATCAGCTTCTCTGCAAGATAGCCATCATATACATTCTTGATTACTATCCTCTTATGTAGAAAGAATCTAAGGTCAAACTTAGCATTCCACAACAGGAACAGTCTGTCTGACTCAAGAAAGTCCTTATATAATGTGATATCTATGGTAGTACAGTCAATGACCACCTGAAAGTCAAAGCAACCT
>JABUSV010000086.1 GCA_021442555.1 Pseudobutyrivibrio sp.
TGGGATATGTAATGGAATAAACGGTTAGTCTTATGGCTATAGGTACAGGCAAGTCATCGGTCACCTACCCTGAGATACTGAGCAGGACCAGTGAGGTGGACATCATTTCACACTATCTAGGAATCACTATGATTCCCTGTGTGATATCAAGTCCTTTAAGAAAGGATAGTCATCCTTCATTCGGTATATATACTCCAGACGGCAAGACTGTCAGATGGACGGATTACAGTAACGGTGAGAGAGGAGGACTGATTGACTTGCTTGAACTTCTATGGGGATGTAGCTACACAGAGTGCATTCTTCGTATAAGCAGGGATATAAAGGAACCAGGCTTTCTAAATATAAGGAAAAGCCTGGCTATAAATGGCATAGGAGAGTCTTCAAAGTCCGTAAGAAACCTTGAATGTAAGGTACGGGAATGGAGAGACTATGATATGGAGTACTGGGAAAGCTACGGTATAACATTAAAATGGCTCAAATATGCTGATATATATCCTATAAGTCATAAGATTGTCACTATAGGGGACAAGAGGATAGTCTATGGAGTCCATAAATATGCATACGCCTATGTGGAACATAAGGAAGGTATCACTACAATCAAGATTTACCAGCCATATTCACAGCAGTATAAGTGGAGTAGCTGTCAAGACCATTCAGTGATAGCCTTATGGACAAAGATTCCCTACAAGGGAGATATCCTTGTCATCTGTTCCTCAATGAAGGATGCTCTATGCATATCCTGTCAGTTAGGAATACCCGCAATAGCCACTCCTGGAGAAGGTTTCCGTATGAGCAGGACTGCCATAGAGAACCTCAAGGAGAGATACGGCAGAATCTATGTCTCGTTTGATACTGATGAACCTGGAATAAGGAATACCGTCAGGTTGTCAGAGGAGACAGGATTCAAGGCAGTGATTCCTGACTTAGGTAAATGCAAGGACTTCAGTGACTATTACAAGTCCCTTACCGACAAGCGTGATTTTCAGAGACTGAAAGATTTGTTTGTATAATCAAGGAAGGTTGAAAGACCTTCCTTTATTATTTATTTCTATGATAAGTCATCAGATAGACAGACCTGAGGATATCAATACATTAAAGACCTTAGACCTTGCAGTACTCAAGCAGAAGGAGGAGGCTGCCATAAATATGTGCGGAGGACTTCTCGGTAATTGCTACCTACTTGCTGAGATAGTTGAGGTCCTGATGTGCAGTGTACTCAACAAGTGCCGTAATGAGAAATGGTTTAGACACTCCCTCAAACAC
>JABUSV010000235.1 GCA_021442555.1 Pseudobutyrivibrio sp.
AGAGATGCAACATACGCAGCACCCCTTAAGGTCAAAGTGCGCCTTGTTAACAAGGAGTCGGGCGACATGCAGGAACATGAGATTTTCATGGGTGACCTGCCACTTATGACTGAGACTGGTACATTTGTAATCAACGGAGCTGAGCGTGTAATCGTCAGCCAGTTAGTACGTTCACCTGGAATCTACTACGCTATTGGCCACGACAAGATTGGTAAGGAGCTGTATTCTAGTACAGTTATTCCTAATCGTGGTGCGTGGTTAGAGTATGAAACAGATTCAAATGATATTTTCTATGTACGTGTAGATCGTAATAGAAAGGTTCCTGTAACTGTACTTTTACGAGCTTTTGGTTTAGGTACCAATCAGGAGATTATTGACGTATTTGGTGAAGAGCCAAAGATTATGGCTACATTTGCCAAGGATCCATCTATCACAGAAAAGAATCCACAGGGTAGCTACGAGGTAGGTCTTCTTGAGTTATATCGCAAACTTCGTCCAGGCGAGCCACTTGCAAAGGATAGTGCAGAGAATCTAATCAATGGTATGTTCTTTGACCCAAGACGCTATGATCTTGCAAAGGTGGGTCGTTATAAGTTCAACAAGAAGCTCATGCTTAGAAACCGTATTGCTGGCCATGTTCTTGCTGAGGATGTTGTTGATGCAACTACAGGTGAAATTATTGCTAAGGCTGGAGATCGTGTAGACAGAGAACTCGCTGACAAGATTCAGAATGCAGCTGTTGAAGCAGTTCTGATTCAGACAGAGTCTAGAAATGTCAAGGTTCTTTCTAACATGATGGTAGATATCAAGAACTATGTAGATTTTGATGCAGAAGAACTTGGTATTACAGAGCTTGTTTACTATCCTGTGCTTAAGAGAATTCTTGAAGAGAACGATAGTGAAGAAGATATCAAGGAAGCAATCGAGCGTTCAGTTTCAGACCTTATTCCAAAGCATATTACAAGAGAGGATATCTTCACCTCTGTTAACTACAATATGCATCTCGAGTATGGTATCGGACATGATGATGATATCGATCACTTGGGTAACAGACGTATTCGTGCTGTAGGCGAGTTGTTACAGAACCAGTACAGGATTGGTCTTTCAAGATTAGAGAAGGTTGTACGTGAGCGTATGACAACACGTGATCTTGAAGATATCTCGCCACAGAACCTTATTAATATTAAGCCTGTTACAGCTGCTATCAAAGAATTCTTTGGTTCATCACAGCTGTCACAGTTCATGGATCAGAACAACCCACT
>JABUSV010000127.1 GCA_021442555.1 Pseudobutyrivibrio sp.
TTTGAGGATATCATAAAAGAGTATGGCATACATTGGGCAGACAAGAAGGGCGGTGAGTAAATGGGAAGACCAAGAAAATTTGACCCAAACAAACTTGCTGCACAGATTAATGAGTACGTGGATACACATGAGCTGCCTTTTATATCTACCATGTGTGTTGACATTGGTATATCAAAAGACAGGCTGTACAAGCTTAGAAAAGAGTGTGATGCCTTAGATGACTCTATAAAAAAAGCTAACGCAAAATGCGAGAGTTTAATACTCCAGAGAGGACTCACAGGCAGATACAATGGAGCAATGTCTATATTCCTTTTGAAAAACTATGGATGGACAGATAAACAGGAAGAAGATGTAGACAAGTCTATCAAGGTAGATATGAGCAGTGTAGAGGAATATTCAAATTGATTTTTAACATAGGACTGCCTAACGATAAGCAAAAACTATTCTTTAAAGATAGGCATAGATATGTGGCATTTGGCGGCGCGAGAGGCGGAGGCAAGTCTTGGGCAGTACGAAGCAAGGCTACACTGCTTGGATTGAATCACTCTGGTATTAGGATACTTATAGTCAGACAGACTTTCCCAGAGCTTGAAGAGAACCACATAAGATACTTTAGGGATATGCCTAAATCAATAGGAAGGTATAACGAGTCTAAAAAGGTATTTAAGTTTTGCAACTCAAGTACAATAAAGTTTTTGTATTGCGCATCAGATAAAGACTTAACGCATTTTCAAGGTGCTGAATACGACATTATATTTGTTGATGAGGCAACTAACTTATCTGAGTATCAGTTAAAGGTTATATCAGCCTGTAACAGAGGTACAGGAGATTTTCCTAGACGCACATATTACACATGCAATCCATCTGGACAAGGTGTTGGCTATATAAAGAGGCTATTTATAGATAGAAGGTTTGAAGATAATGAAGACCCAGAAGACTATAGCTTTATTCAATCTCTGGTAACGGACAACAAAGTTCTTATGGAGAAAGACCCAGAATATATAAAAAGACTAGAGGCTTTACCATCAAAGCTTAGAGCAGGATGGTTACATGGTGATTGGAATAGTCTTGAAGGTATGTTCTTTGAAGAGTTTGTTGATTCTTTGGACAATTATCAAACTAGAAGGTGGACTCATGTTATAGAACCATTTGAGATACCTATAGGTTGGACTATATACAGAAGCTATGACTTTGGTTATGCAAAGCCTTTTGCGCTTTCATGGTGGGCTATTGACTATGATGGAAGGCTGTACAA
>JABUSV010000141.1 GCA_021442555.1 Pseudobutyrivibrio sp.
ATTTTGGTTTGAATTGAAGCTATAAAAAAAGAGCTTTGCCGTAATGTACCGACCTCCAAATCGTTAGATTTTTGGTCTAACTTTTGGGGATCGGTACGTAAGGCAAGCTCTTTTTGCTTGTTATCAACGATTATCCATGGAATGAAATTCTTTATGAGGTGTTACCGTCATATATGCAGGACGCATAATCTTGCCTTGGTGACAAATCTCCTCCATGCGGTGAGCTGACCATCCTGCAATACGTGCTATAGCAAATATTGGAGTGTAGAGTTCGAGAGGAAGTCCTAACATCTGATATACAAAGCCTGAGTAGAAATCTACATTAGGAGATACACCCTTATAGATTTTGCGTTCTTCGGCAATAATCTTTGGTGCCAGGTTAGCAACAAGCTCATAGAGATTGTATTCTTTTTCCATGCCCTTTTCATGAGCTAACTGTTCTACATAGCTGTGGAATACTCTCGCACGTGGATCTGAGATGGAATATACTGCATGTCCCATACCATAGATAAGTCCGGCCTTATCAAAGGCTTCTTTGTGAAGGAGCTTGCGAAGATATACGCCGACTTCCTCTTCTGATTCCCAGTCTTTAACGTTCTTTTTCAGGTCGTCAAACATCTTAACAACCTTGATGTTGGCACCACCATGCTTTGGTCCTTTGAGAGACCCTAAGGCAGCGGCTATGGCAGAATAAGTATCTGTTCCAGAGGATGATACCAGGTGAGTGGTAAAAGTAGAGTTATTACCACCGCCGTGTTCCATGTGAAGTATAAGTGCCACATCAAGGAGCTTTGCTTCAAGAGGAGTGAACTTACTGTCAGCTCTCAGACAGTGAAGGATATTCTGCGCTGTTGAATAGCCGCTCACTGGCTGATGGATGATAAGGCTGGCATCATTATAGTAATAATTGTATGCCTGGAAGCTGTATACAGATATGAGAGGAAATGTTGCTATAAGCTGCACACATTGGCGAAGTACATTTGCCTCTGTTGTATCATCTGCATTGTCGTCATACGAATAAAGCGATAAAACAGAACGTGCCAAAGCATTCATCATGTCTTTACTTGGTTTTTTCATGATGACATCTCTGACAAAATTAGGTGGAAGAGAACGGTAGTCCTCAAGTATTTTTACAAAATTGTTGTGTTCCTTTCTGTTGGGAAGCTTGCCAAAGAGCAGCAGATATACACACTCTTCAAAGGCATGACAGCAGGT
>JABUSV010000075.1 GCA_021442555.1 Pseudobutyrivibrio sp.
GCGTGCTCCTAACGGTGTAATTGTAACTCTTGATGTGGATTCATTCTATGATGACCCAGTAAGAAACAAGGTGCTTCATCCTAAGGGAGGTGTAGCTTTCTCTTACCGTTATGACATTATGTACATCGGTACTATGGACCAGCCTAATATCTTCAAGTGTAAGATTAAGGGAGATACTGAATACCGTGGTTATCAGTGGGGTCTCCGTAATCCATTCACTGGACAGAAGGGCAACCCATATATGTCATTTGATGAGGATGCTGCAGTTATCCACAGAATGGCTACTCTTGGTATCTGTGTACTTGACCCAACAAGGACAATGTCACTTATACCGAATGTCCTTCAGGGATAATATAAATAGGGGAGGGGCTACTCCCTCCTCTTATTTTTACTAATATAAATAAGGAGAAGATATGAAAAAAGAAGAAATGGAAGGGAAGGTAGATTATCAGGCACAGGATTTTGAAGTTGACTTAACTGAAGATGCAGTGCCTACAGTAGTTTCACAAGCTGAGCAAGCCCCAAATAGAGAGGCTTATAGGACAGAAAAGCAGGCACAAAGACCTCAGGTAGAGACGGTAAGCTGTCTAAGAAACCAGAAAGTGGTAGTAAGATATATACCGAAGACAAGCGGTATTTGGGGAAATAATCCTAAGCACGTTCTTTCTGGAGGTATGGCAGATACAGCTGTAAGAAGCTTTGTAGTTCCAAGACTCTCATCAGGATTGCTTGTAAATGTCCTGACAGACAGTGAAAAGGCATTCCTTGAGGAATATATGGGACTTGAATACAATGCTTTGAGTATCTATAAGAAGGTTAATAACTTCTGGAGTGACAGTAATGAGACTGGAATAAACAGGGTAAGACTGACTAAGCACGATAATTATCTTGACCTTAGCGACCCAGAAGATTATATTAAATATAAGATTCTCTTGGCTAACAAGGATTTTATAGCTCCTTCTTTACAGGCTTTGCAGGACGCTCCTAAGGCAACCTATCAGTTTGTTATAATTGAGGAAGGTCAGGAAACTAAGATGGCACAGTCCAATATGTCCGCTACTATGGCTTGCTATAAGGAGTATGGTAAGATTGAGAATGATACTGATACTCTTAGAGTGATAATAGAGACTATTGACAAGAGACCTACAGCAGCTAATACTAAACTTGATGGAATTTCTGAGTATGAGAAATTAAGTAAACAGTTTTATGA
>JABUSV010000102.1 GCA_021442555.1 Pseudobutyrivibrio sp.
CTATATGTGGAGCTAAAACCTGACCTGTTCAAACTTCAGCAGGCTATACTTATTGAGCTGGGAAAGTATAACATAGAGCATACTGAGATACTTACGGAACTCATTGTTGTAGATATAATGCTGAGGTATATAAATGTGGAGTATGACGATGCTGTGGAATATATGAAGACTGTATTCCCCGCAAACTATGACTCATGGTACGGTTCTGCAAGATGTAGTAAGCCTTCAAGGATGTGGGGAAACGGACTTGATGAGTTCGGCAGGAAGTTTGTTCCTGATGACCTTGACCTTAACAATATCACCACCATAAAGAATGGTCTAAAGATTATACAGAAGAAGATGCACAGTCTTGAGGTCAAGGAGGCTGCCAAGAGAGAGGCAAGTCAGAGCAGTGACGGCTCAGGAGGCGAGGAATTATATAACAAATCATTAGAAATACTTGGAATAAGACATGAGTAAGCAAGATTATTTTGGAGATTGGATGAAGGTTATTCCTGAGAAGGAGCTTGATGCAGTGATGATAAAGGTGGCAAGAGTTAGAAATGATATATGTCCTAACTTTAGAGATATATTTAAAGCCTTCAAGGAATGCCCATATAACAAACTGAAACTTATTATATTAGGTCAGGACCCTTATCCACAGGAAGGAGTAGCTACAGGTATAGCCTTTGCTAATGAGAATACTGTACAGGAATTAAGTCCTTCACTAAATATTATTAAAGAGTCAGTAATAGACTTGAATATTCCACATAATCTCATTACCTTTGCACCAGACTTACTATCGTGGGAGAAGCAGGGAGTACTGCTACTTAATTCAGCCCTTACCTGTATAAAGAACCAGCCTGGAAGCCACAGTCTTCTATGTCGTCCCTTTATGAAGAAGTTCATATATAATGTAAGTCACGATAATCCTGGTACCATATTCCTTCTGCTTGGACAGCAGGCGTGGACCTATGATGAGTTCATAAGCAGGGACTGTGTGATATTAAAGGAGCATCATCCTTCATACTTTGCAAGGAATAACATACAGATGCCAAGTGAGATATGGAAGGACATAAACAAGCTAATCAAGTATTTTGAAGGAGTAGAAATAGAGTTTTATACTGA
>JABUSV010000003.1 GCA_021442555.1 Pseudobutyrivibrio sp.
TAAACATGTCACAGGAAGCAAGAATTTTTTATCAGGAAGATTGTAATCTTTCATTATTACAGGGTAAAACAATCGCTGTAATCGGATATGGTAGCCAGGGTCACGCTCATGCGCTTAATGCAAAAGAGTCTGGCTGCAATGTTATTATTGGTCTTTACGAAGGCTCTAAGAGCTGGGATAAGGCTGTTAAGCAGGGATTTGAAGTATATACAGCTGCTGAGGCTGCTAAAAAAGCAGATATCATTATGATTCTTATTAATGACGAAAAGCAGGCTGATTTATACAAGAAAGATATAGAGCCAAATCTTGAGGCTGGTAACATGCTTATGTTTGCTCATGGATTTAATATTCACTTTGGTTGCATTAAGCCACCTGCTGATGTAGATGTTACTATGATTGCACCAAAGGGACCAGGTCACACAGTACGTTCTGAGTATCAGGCTGGTAAGGGTGTTCCTTGTCTTGTAGCTGTTCATCAGGATGCTACAGGTAAGGCTCTTGATATGGCACTTGCATATGGTCTTGCTATTGGTGGTGCAAGAGCTGGTGTGCTTGAGACAACATTTAGAACAGAGACAGAGACAGATCTTTTTGGAGAGCAGGCTGTTCTTTGTGGTGGTGTATGTGCACTTATGCAGGCTGGTTTTGAAACACTTGTAGAAGCTGGTTATGACCCAAGAAATGCATACTTTGAGTGTATTCATGAGATGAAACTTATTGTAGATCTTATCTATCAGTCAGGCTTTGCAGGAATGAGATATTCTATTTCAAATACAGCTGAGTATGGTGATTATATTACAGGACCAAAGAT
Organism: Pseudobutyrivibrio sp.; assembly: GCA_021442555.1. GTDB lineage: Bacteria > Bacillota > Clostridia > Lachnospirales > Lachnospiraceae > Pseudobutyrivibrio. Next base: position 812 of record JABUSV010000003.1, read on the forward strand.
CATCACAGATGAGACTAAGAAGGCAATGAAGAAGATTCTTTCTGATATTCAGGATGGATCATTTGCTAAGGAGTTCTTACTTGACATGTCACCAGCAGGTAAGCAGGTACACTTCAACGCAATGAGAAAGCTTGCATCAGAGCATCCAGCTGAGAAGGTAGGCGAAGAAGTTCGTAAGCTCTACTCATGGAATAACGAAGAAGACAAATTCATCAACAATTAAGCGAAACGACGAGCAGATTTAATAATAATAACCTCGGAGATAATTTA